>NZ_JBEXWK010000013.1:0-196540 GCF_040629815.1 Streptomyces sp. NPDC005878 | reverse complement strand
CCTCGCTGCAACTGTCGGCTGCCGCGCAGGTCAACGCCGCTGACAGTGCTCGGTACTTGGGCGACATGATGGACCAATCCTGCCCAGGGGCGCGGGGAACTGCGCGAGCCACCCGGCACGGTCCGTAGCCGGAAATGACGGCCGGCCTACCGCACCGCACCCCGCACGCCCCGGCGGTCGCGGCCCTACCCGACGGGCGGGCCGGCGCGTCGGGGCTCCGGGCGGCGGCGTCTGCCCCGGCGGCGGATGCGTGACGTTCGCGCTCCCGTCCCGCCCAGGCCGATCCACACCCGTACCTCCGTCCCGCCCAGCACCGACCGCCCCAGCCGCACGTCACCCCCCGTCGCCTCCGCCATGCGGCGCACGATGTCCAGGCCGAGGCCCGTCGAGCCGCCGCCGCTCGAACCCCGGGCCAGGGCCGCCCGGGGGTCGGCGATGCCGGGGCCCGCGTCCGAGATCAGGACGATCACCGCGTCCTCGCCGTTGTGGACGTCCACCGCGAACGCCGTGCCCTCGGGGGTGTGGCGGAAGACATTGCCCAGCATCGCGTCGAGCGCGGCGGCCAGTTCGGGCCGGGCGACCGGGATGCGTACGGGACGGTCGACGCCCGCGAGGCGTACCTCCCGGCCCTCGTCCTCCGCCAGCGCCGACCAGAACGCCATCCGGTCCCGGATGACCTCGGAGGCGTCGCACCCGGCGCCCGCCCCAGCCGGCTGGGTCTGCGGCTTGGCCTCCCGGGCCGTACGGATGATCGTGTCGACCTCGCGCTCCAACTGCTCGACCGCCGCCCGCGTCTGCTCGGCGGCCGGCCCGTCGCCCAGCGACGCGGCGTTGAGGCGCAGCACCGTCAGCGGGGTGCGCAGACGGTGGGAGAGGTCGGCCGCCAGCTCCCGCTCGTTCGCGAGGAGCTGGACCACCTGGTCGGCCATGGAGTTGAAGGCGACGGCCGCCGAGCGCAGTTCCGCCGGACCCTCCTCCGGCACCCGCGCCCCCAGCCTCCCCTCGCCCAGGTCGTGCGCCGCGCCCGCGAGCCGCTGGGCCGGGCGGACCATCCGTACGCCCAGCCGGTCCGCCACCGCGACCGAGCCGACGACGAGGGCGACGCCCACGCCCGCGAGGACCAGCCACGCCGTGGCGACGCCATTGGTGACCTCGGCCTCGGGCACGTACACCTCGACGATCGCGATCTCGCCCGAGCTCAGCGCGGTCGGCTGGAGGAGCGTGGAGCCGCCGGGGACGTCGGAGATGTAGGCGCGGACCACCTTGCGGGTCGCGTCGAGGTCCTTGCGGGCCGCCCGCCGCCGGCCGATCTCGGAGGGCGCGCCGCCCGGCGCCGCCGGGATGTGCACGGCCATCCGGCCCGCCGCGCCCGCCTGGGTGGAGGCGACGGCCCGTTCCAGCGCGTCGCGGTCGGTGGTGATCGACAGGGTGGGGCCGATCGCGGCGGCCTGGCGTTCGGCGTTGGAGAAGGCGCGGTCGCGCGCCATCTCCTTGATGACCAGGCCCAGCGGTACGGCGAAGGCGAGCACCACCATGAGGGTGACGGCGACCGCGACCTTCACCAGGGCCCATCTCATCGGCCGGGCTCCGCCCGAGGTGGCTCCAGCTTCACACCCACTCCGCGCAGGGTGTGCAGATAGCGGGGCTGCGCGGCCGTCTCGCCGAGCTTGCGGCGCAGCCAGGACAGATGGACGTCGATGGTCTGGTCGTCGCCGTAGGACTGCTGCCACACCTCGGCCAGCAGCTCCCTGCGCGGCACGACCACGCCGGGCCGCCCGGCGAGGAACGCCAGCAGGTCGAACTCGCGGCGCGTCAGATCGAGGCGCAGCCCGTCGAGTTCGGCCTGCCGGCGCAGCGGGTCGATGGAGAGGCCGCCGACCCGGATCAGCGTGGGCGGCGGCTCGGCCCCGGCGGCTCGCGCCCGGCGCAGCACGGCCGCCATCCGGGCGGACAGGTGCTCCACGGAGAACGGTTTGACCAGGTAGTCGTCGGCGCCGTCGTTGAGCAGCCGGACGATCTCCGCCTCGTCGTCCCGCGCGGTCGCGATGATCACCGGTACGTCGGTGATGCCGCGGAGCATCTTCAGCGCCTCGGCGCCGTCGAGATCGGGCAGTCCGAGGTCCAGGACGACCACGTCGAAGGAGAAATGGGCCACCTCGCGCAGCGCCTCCAGCGCTGTTCCGACGCTCCGTACGGTGTGGGAGGCCTCGGTGAGGTGGCGGATGAGGGCGGAGCGAACGAACTGGTCGTCCTCGACCACGAGCACACTTGCCATGGGCGGCACCGTACGCCATCCGGGGTACAGCGGTCCCGGCCGGGACGAGGCGGGGCGGGGCCCGGTGGGAGGGGACACGCGTGGGGCGCGTGGGGCAGTATGGCCCCCGATATGACCCCGATACACCGAGGAATCGTTCACGTCTGCGCCTGGTCGCTGGCCACCGGGGCGGCCGTCACGCTCTCCTGGTGGGGCGTGCACACGGTGATGGCCGGGACGGCGTACGACCCGCCGCGCGCGGTCCCGCTCACCGGCGACGGGCACACCGCCCAGGGGGTGCGGCCGCTCGCCTCCTCGACGCGGCGGCCGAAGGGTTCGCCGTCCCCGTCCGGCGGCCCTTCCGGCACGCCCTCGCCGCCCGCGGACCATGGGCCGAGCCGCTCCCCCGCCGCGCCGCCACCGCCCAAGTCCCCCGCCGGCCAGCCCTCTTCCAGCACGTCCGGCTCCTCCGGAGACGTGAAGGGCTACAACGTCGACGGCGGCCGGGTCGTCTTCGACATCGGGGCCACCGCGGCGGAGCTGGTGACGGCGACGCCGGACGCGGGCTGGCGGATGCAGGTGTGGAAGCAGCCGACGTGGATCCGGGTGACGTTCAGCAAGGGCACGCGCGAGGTGTCGGTCTTCTGCACCTGGTACAACCACGCGCCGACCGTGGAGCTGGACGACCGGGGCTGAGCCCGCGGGCGCCGGGCCGGCCTCCGCTTCCTAGCGGAACACCGCGGGCGGTGGTACGGGGGACGGCTTGGCGGTCGCGTCCGTCACCGGGGCCGCCCCGCCGGTGAAGTGGGCGAGCGCTCGCCCGTGTTCGACGCGTCCGGGGTGCGGGTCGCCCGCGATGCGGCGGGTGAACTCGGCCACCGGCAGCGGCACGTCCGAGGCGAGCAGGACCGCGTTGCCGAATCGCTTGCCGCGCAGCACGGTCGGGTCGGCGGCGAGCGCCAGTTCGGGGAAGAGCCCGGCGGCGGTGGCTATCTGGCCGCGCAGATGCGCCAGCGGGGGGCCGTCGGCGAGGTTGGCCGCGTAGATCCCGCCGGGCCGCAGCACCCGGCGCACCTCGCCGAGGAACTCGGTGCTGGTCAGATGGGCGGGGGTGCGGGCGCCGCTGAAGACGTCGGCGACGACCAGGTCGGCCCAGCCGTCCGGGAGCTTGGCGAGCCCCTCGCGCGCGTCCAGGGAGCGCACCCGTATCCGGGCCTGCGGATCGAGCGGCAGCTCCCGGCGGACCAGCGCCACCAGCGCCGCGTCGATCTCGACGACCTGCTGGGTGGAGCGGGGACGGGTGGCGGCCGTGTAGCGGGCGAGGGTGAGGGCGCCGCCGCCCAGGTGCAGCACCTGGAGGGGGCGGCCCGGCTCACCGGCCAGGTCGATGACGTGGCCGAGGCGGCGCTGGTACTCGAAGGTGAGCCGCTCCGGCGCGTCCAGGTCGACATGGGACTGGGGGGCGCCGTCGAGCAGCAGGGTCCAGCCGTGCGGGCTGTCCCGGTCGGGTATCAGCTCGGCGAGGCCGCCGTCGACCGGCTCCACGACGGCCTGCGGGGCGGACGGGCGGCCGCGCCGCCCGCCCGGCGCGGCCTTCGCCCCGCCCTTCGCCGTGTTCTTCGTACCGCTTCGTGCCGCCATCCGACCATTATCGGCCGCCGGCCTCGGTGATGCCGTCCGCGGCCTCGATGAGCCGGGCGGCCTCGCCCAGCGCCAGGCGCAGCACGGCCGGGTCGGTGACCGCCACCGCGTCCGGCGGCAGCAGCCAGCCGCTGCCGGGGGCCGGCGGCTCGGGCGGTCCCGGCAGGCGCAGTCCCCGTCCGTTCGTCTCGGTGCAGGCGCTGCCCGGCACGTCCCAGGCGGCGGCGGTGCCGGGCGGCACCAGGAACCCGAGGGTGTCGCAGGCGCCGTCGTGGAGCACGGGGCCGACGGCGGCCGGGGCGACCGCGCGGCGCAGGATGTCCACCGCCTCCAGGCCCTGCCGCGCGGGCACGGTGACCAGGTCGCAGGGCTCCTCGCCGCCCGGCGGTCCACCGGCGTCCCGGGTGGGCCGGTGCCGCACGGTCGTCGTGGTCGTCCCGGTGCCTTCGATGTCCATGCCGGCCTCCAACAAGGCAACCCCCACGTGGTTTCTGCGGGTTGGCGGTATCCGCATGGTTCAACGCCGGTCCCTGTCAACGGCTACGGCGGTATGCCGCCGCAAAGGATGGCAGTTCATAGCAGATCGCAGGTGAGATATCCCTTTTGTAGCCAAACTTCGTTTCTGGAAGCCGATGTTGCCGGTACGTTCTTGCTCCGCACCACCACGCCGGAGAGAGCTGTTGAGCCATGGCGACGCCCACGGATCCCCGCGCCGGAGCGAACTCCGCCGCACGACCTCCCGAACGGAATCCCGCCAAGGCACCCAACACCGCCTTCCGCGAACTGCGGGGCCAGCGCTCGCCCGGCGAGTTCGCCGCGGCGGTCCGCAGGGCGGCCCGCGAGATCGGCGAGCAGGTCGCCTGTGACGCGCGGTACGTCGGACGGGTGGAGGCCGGCGAGATCCGCTGCCCCAACTACGCCTACGAACGCGTGTTCCGCCACATGTTCCCGGGTTTGACGCTGGCCGACATGGGGTTCTCGTCGCGTGAGGCGGTACGGGGCCGGGGGGCCCGTGCGGGGTGTGGTGCGACCCCGCCGCACACCACGCCCCAGGAACACCCCGCACCCCGCCGCGGCACCATCGACCACGAGGAAGACCGTAATGACGAGGAGAGCGACGTGCTGCGTCGCGCGTTCATGACCGGCGGCTCCGCCACCCTGGCGGCCGTCTCCCTGGGGCTGCTGCCCGAGTGCGCCACCGCCGCGCCCCACGACCCCACCGACCCGTCAGCCCCGTCGGCCCCGTCGGTACGACGGGTCGGCGAGGCCGAGGTCGGCGCGGTCGAGGAGGCGGTGCGGCGGATCCGGCTGCTCGACGACCGGCACGGCGCGAACGGGCTCTACCGCAGGGCCGCCCAGCCGCTGCGCACGGCGTACGCGCTGCTCGACGCGGGCACCGCGCGCCGCTCCACGGCCGAGCGGCTGCACGCCGGCGCGGGCGAGCTGGCCATCTCGGTGGGATGGCTCGCCCATGACTCGGGCCACTACGAGGAGGCCCGCTCGCACTACGCGGAGGCGCTGGCGACCGCCCGCCTCGCGGGCGACCCGGCCCTGGAGGCGCACGCCTTCTGCAACATGTCGTTCCTGGCCAGGGACGCGGGACGGCCGCGCGAGGCGCTGCGGGCCGCGCAGGCGGGCGGGCGCGCGGCCCGTCGGCTCGGCTCCTCCCGGCTGCTGGCGCTGCTCGCGCTGCGGGAGGCGGGCGGCTGGGCCGGGCTCGGGGACCGGGGGGCGTGCGAGCAGTCGCTCACCCGGGCGCACGCGCTGTTCGCGCGCGGCCCGTCCGAGCGGGACCCGGAGTGGATGACGTTCTTCGTGGAGGCGGAGCTGGAGATGCTGGAGGCGCAGTGCTGGTCGGCGCTGGGCGACTGGTCCCGCGCGGCCCGCCATGCCCGCCGCGCGGCCTGCCTCCAGGACCCGCACTTCGCCCGCAACCTGGCCCTGTACCGCGCGGAACTCGCCGACGACCTGGCCCGCGCGGGCTTGCCGACGGAGTCGGCGGCGGCGGGGCACCAGGTCCTCGACCTCCTCACCGAGGTCCAGTCCACCCGGATCCAGGCCATGCTGGCCGACACGGCCCGCATCCTGGCGCCCCATGCGGGGTGCCCGGAAGTGGGGGGGTTCTTGGACCGGAGGGCTTCGGGGTAGGGCGCTGGTTTTGTCTGCGGGTGAGTGGTGGGTTGCTCGCGCAGTTCCCCGCGCCCCTTAAGGGTCGGTGCTTGGCTGCGGGCCGGGGTGGGCTGGTCAGACCTCCAGGTGGCCCGTGTCGTTCCACCGCTCCACCGCAGGCTGCCCGTACGCCCACCCCAGCACCGACAGCGAGGTCGGCTCCAGCTTGATGCGCGCCGCGAAACCGATCGGCTCGCCGAGCCAGCGCGCCGCGATCGACCGCAGGATGTGCCCGTGCGCGAAGACCAGCACGTCCCGCCCGGCCGACCGCGCCCACTCCACGACCTCGTCCGCCCGCGCCGACACCTGGGCCAGCGTCTCGCCGCCCTCGACCCCGTCGCGCCAGATGAACCAGTCCGGCCGGCCCGCCTTGATCTGGGGCGGGGTGAGCCCCTCGTACGCCCCGTAGTCGAACTCCATCAGCGCGTCCCAGTCCCGCGCGCGCTCCCCGAAGCCGGCCAGGTCGCACGTCTCGCGCGCCCGCGCCAGCGGGCTCGTCCGCACCTCGACGTCCGCCAGACCGCCCCAGGGCGCGCGGTGCAGGCGCTCGCCGAGCAGCTTCGCGCCCCGGCGGCCCTCCTCAAGGAGCGGGATGTCGGTACGGCCGGTGTGCCTGCCGGCGAGCGACCACTCGGTCTGCCCGTGCCGGGCGAGCAGGAGGCGCGGTTCGGCGGCTGGCATGTCAGGTCACTCCCGTGGCGCGTGGAGAATGCCGAGGGTTCGGCGGAGGTTCACCTCCATCATCGCGCACCCTTGCGGCCCTCCCCCGCGTCCTTCGGGGGTGGGTGCACAAGCGCACCCGCGACCACCGTACGGTTGAACACCTGAACGGGGCCCGAAGAGGCCCTGAAGAAGAGATGGAGAGGGTCCGGAGATGCAGCACCCCGCGCCTCGGCCCCGCTGGTGGACCGAGCTGCCGCTCATCGCCATCGTCTACGCCGCCTACTCGGCGGGCCGCCTGCTGGTGAGCGGTAGCGAGTCGCAGGCCGTCGACCACGGCCTGGCGATCCTGCGCATCGAGAAGTACCTGCACCTGAACGCCGAGCACCCGCTCAACCGGCTCTTCACCCGCACCCCCTCCCTCGGCATACCCGCCGACTTCGCCTACGCGTCGCTGCACTACCTGGTGACGCCCGCGATCCTGGTGTGGCTCTTCCGGCGCCGGCCGCTGCGGTACCGCGCCGCCCGCACCTGGCTGATGCTCTCCACCCTCATGGGACTGATCGGCTTCTCGCTGCTGCCGACCTGTCCGCCGCGCCTGCTCGACCCCTCGTACGGGTTCGTCGACACGATGGCGCAGTACAGCTCGTACGGCTGGTGGGGCGGCGAGGCCAGTGCGCCGCGCGGCATGGGCGGCATGACCAACCAGTACGCGGCGATGCCGAGCCTCCACGTGGGCTGGGCGCTGTGGTGCGGGGTGATGCTGTGGCGCTTCGGCGGGCGCCGCTGGACCCGGGTGCTGGGTGTCGCGTACCCGCTGACCATCACGTTCGTGGTGATGGGCACCGCCAACCACTATCTGCTCGACGCGGTCGCCGGGGTGGTCGTGATGGGGCTCGGACTGCTGCTCTCGCGGCCCGCGATGCGGCTCGCGAACGCGGTGCGCGCCCGTGTCGCACCCGGCTCGTTCGGCACACCGGCCCCGATTGTCAGTGCCGGATGCAAGACTTCCGCGGGTGAGCGAATTCCAGGGCAGCGCACGTCCGACGACTCCACCGCGGGAGCGGGCGACAGCCATTCGTCAGCGGCTCGCTGAGCTGCGCGGTCCCACCGCCGTGCCACGCCCGCTGGACGCCCGGGCGCTGGCGGCCCTCGCCGCCAACCCGGGCTGCCGCCGCCGCGCCCTGCTCGACGGGGCGGGCGTCGACAAGGGCGCGCTGGCCGAGGCGCTGGGCTCCCCGTCGGCGGCGTTCGGCCAGTCCCAGTTCGCCATCGCGCGCGGCAACACCTTCGAGGCCCGCGTGAAGTCCGACGGCGGTACGGAACTGCTGCGGCTGCTCCACGAGCGCACCGGCGGCGAGCCGCCCAAGGACGCGGTCGTCCCCGACCTGGCGGCGGCCGGTCCCGAGGGCCGGGCCGCGCGCACGGCCCTCGCGCTGCGCGAGGCGACGGCGTCCGGCGGATGGACGCTCCTGGAACACCCGATGCTGGCCCTGGAGGTGGCGGGCTCCCCCGCCTACCTGGAGCCGGACGCGGTGGTGATCGCCCCGGACGGCCGGTGGACGGTCGTCGAGATCAAGTCCTTCCCGATGATCGACGCGGCGGCGGATCCGTCCAAGGTGGGCGCCGCGGCCCGCCAGGCGGCGGTGTACGTCCTGGCCCTGGAGCGGGTGGCGGGCCTGGTGGAAGGGCCGCGGGACGCGGACTCCCCGGCCCCCGCCGTCGCGCACTCGGTGCTGCTCGTCTGCCCCAAGGACTTCTCCAACCTGCCGACCGCCTCCCTCGTCGACGTGCGCAAGCAGCTGTCGGTGACCCGGCGCCAGCTGGCCCGGCTCACCCGGATCGAGGAGATCGCCGACGCGCTGCCGCCCGGCGCCAGCTTCGCGCTCGACCGGCCGGCCACCGAGCTGACGGACACGGTCGAGTCCGTCCCGGCGACGTACGCGCCGGAGTGCCTGGCCGCCTGCGAGCTGGCCTTCCACTGCCGCGACCGGGCCCGCTCCCTGGATGCGGTGACGGCGCTCGGCCGCGGCCTGCGGGCCGAGCTGGGCGGGCTGACCAGCGTCGGCGCGGTCCTGGACGCGGCGCGCGGCCACGCGGGCGACGCGGCCGACCCGGCGGTGGCCGCGCTGCGCAGGGCCGCGGCGCTGCGCGCGGAGGCCCTGGAAGGCGCGGCCGCGGGAGGCGCCGTATGTCGCTGATCACCACCCTCGCCCGGCTGGAGGCCGTCGAGGCCGGACGGGCCGCGCCGCTGGCCACCGTGCGCCACCGGCACCTGGCGGACCATCCGCTCGTGCTCGTCCCGCTGACCACCTCCGGAGAGGCCGGGGCGCCGCTCGGGGCGCTGGTGGGGACCGACCGCGAGGCGCCCCGTCTGCTCGTCGTGCCCCAGCCGCGCGACCGCGAGCTGCGGTTCGCCTTCCTCGCCGAGCTCGCCGACGCCGTACTGCCGCATCTGGACGCGTACGCGGACGAGGTGGAGGCCGCCGAGCGCAACGAGACCGACCCGGAGACCGGCAAGAAGGTCAAGGTCGAGGTCGAGCTGTGCGCCGACGCGCCGCAGATCGTGGTGCCGGGCCGGGCCGCCGTCGACTTCGTACGGCTGCTCGGCCGCTCCATGCGCTTTCGCCGGACCGCCGAACAGGACCCGGACACCCCGCACCCCGCGCCCCCGCGCGTCCCGCTGCTCGGCCGCTGGCTGACGCACTACGGGGAGCGCGCCCGCGTCCCCGGCTCCGCGCTGCTGCTGGCCGCCACCGACCTGCTCGCCCGGCACTGGGCGACGGGCCAGTCCAGCCTGGAGGACCAGCACCTGGGGGCGCTGCTCGCCTGGATCGACCCGCCCGAGGGCGCCACGGGCGCGGAGGCGGCGCTGCGGGCCGAGCTCGCCCGGGACGGGGACGGGCAGCTGCTGTGCCCGCCGGCCGGCCCCGCCACCGACCCGGCCTTCGACAACAAGCTGCTCGCCCCCGCGTTCGACCGCTACGACCGGGCCCGCCAGGCGCTGTCCGCGGCGCAGGACGGCGAGGCGGCCGACGCGCGCCTGGCCGGCCTCTCCCGGGCCGAACAGGAGATCCGCCGACTGGTCGAGGGCCAGCTGCGGCCCACCTGGGAGGCGGTGTGGCGCTCCCTCGACCTGCTGCGGGAGCTGCCCGAGGCGCCGCGCGCGGCGGACCGCTGGACCCGCGACCGCTGGTCGTTCACCGCCCACCGGGACCGCGTACGGGCCGGCGAGCCGCCGCAGCCCCGCCGCGACGACGCGGTGACGGCGGCGGCCAAGCTCGCGTCGCGCGAGAGCGCCCAGGCGCAGCTGGAGGCGCAGGAGGCGCTGGACGACCCGCTGGTGATGGCCGGGCGGCGCCTCGCGGGCGAGGCGTTCGCGGGCGAGGTCGTCGACGTGGTGATGGCCTGGTCGGAGTCGAAGCGGCCGAGCCCGCGCCCCCTGGTGACCGTGCGCACGGGCGACGAGCCGCACCTGGCCGAGCGGGCGAAGGTGTTCCGCTCGCTGGACGGCAAGCCCCAGTCGGCGGAGTTCGTGGGGTACGAGCGGGACGGCTCGCTCGTGCTGCGCCTGCTCGACAAGATGGGCCGGAGCAAGGAGCCCGCGCCCGGCTCGGTGCCGGAAAAGGGCGACCGGGTGTGCTGGACGCTCTTCGAGCACGACCAGCGCGGCGGCCCGAAGCTGCCGGACCCGGAGGCCACCCCGTGGACCCACGGCGGCCCGCCGGGCACGGACGCGGAACACCCCGACCCCCTCACCCCGGAGGACCTGCTGTGATCCGTACCGAGCGCGGCTTCGACCCGGGCGCGGCGGCGGCCGAGGCGACCGCGAGGATCCTGCACGACACCCTGCACGCCGAGGCCCGGGGCGTCGTCGTGGACTCGCCGCCGGGCGCCGGGAAGTCGACGCTCGTGGTGCGCGCGGCCCTCGAACTGGCGGCGGCCGGGCGCCCGCTGATGGTGGTGGCGCAGACCAACGCCCAGGTCGACGACCTCGTCCTGCGCCTCGCCGAGCAGGAGCCGGAGCTGCCGGTGGGCCGCCTCCACAGCAGCGACGCCGACCCGTACGACAAGGCCCTGGACGACCTCGGGCACGTACGCAAGTCGTCGAAGGCCGCCGATCTGGCGGGTCTGGACATCGTGCTGTCGACGGCCGCGAAGTGGGCGCACGTCAAGGACGTCGAGCCGTGGGCGCACGCGATCGTGGACGAGGCGTACCAGATGCGCTCGGACGCGCTGCTCGCCGTGGCCGGGCTCTTCGAGCGGGCGCTGTTCGTGGGCGACCCGGGCCAGCTGGACCCCTTCGCGATCGCGGACTCCGAGCAGTGGGCGGGGCTGTCCTACGACCCGTCGGCGAGCGCGGTGACGACGCTGCTCGCGCACAACCCCGAGCTGCCGCAGCACCGGCTGCCGGTCTCCTGGCGGCTGCCCGCGTCGGCGGCGCCGCTGGTCTCCGACGCGTTCTACCCGTACACCCCGTTCCGCAGCGGTACGGACCACGGCGACCGGCGGCTCTCCTTCGGCGTCCCCTCGGACGGCTCGGCGCCGGACCGGGCGCTGGACGAGGCGGCCGCGTCGGGCTGGGCCCTGCTGGAGCTGCCCGCCCGCCACACCCCGCGCACCGACCCGGAGGCGGTACGGGCGGTGGCCCAGGTCGTCCGCAGGCTGCTCGACCGGGGTGGCGCGGCGACCAGCGAGCGCTCCCCGGACCCGGTGCCGCTGACGGCGGCCCGGGTCGCCGTCGGCACGGCCCACCGCGACCAGGCGGCTGCGGTACGGGCCGCGCTCGCGGAGCTGGGGGTGACCGGGGTGGCGGTGGACACGGCGAACCGGCTCCAGGGCCGCGAGTTCGACGTGACGGTCGTCCTGCACCCGCTGTCGGGCCGCCCGGACGCGACGGCGTTCCACCTGGAGACGGGCCGCCTGTGCGTCCTGGCCTCCCGCCACCGGCACGCCTGCGTGGTGGTGTGCCGGGCGGGCGTGACGGACCTGCTGGACGAACACCCCTCGACCGAGCCGGTCCAGCTGGGGGTCACGGTGAAGTTCCCGGACGGCTGGGAGGCGAACCACGCGGTCCTGACACACCTGGCCGAGCACCGGGTGCGGTGGCGGCCGTAGGGGGCGCGCGGGCGGCTGGGCGCACGGTGGCGGCGGTGGGGGGCGCGCGGGCGGTGCGAAGCCCCCTTGCGGGGCGTGCGGTGGCGGCAGTGGGGGGCGTGCGGGCGCTGCGAGGCCCCCTTGCGGGGCGCGGGACAATGGAGGGTGGCCCGGGGCGAACCCCGGGCCGCTGAACTGCGGCAGGAGGAGACCCGATGGCGGAGCCCGAGCGGAAAGAGCAGCGGCAGCGGCTGAGGCCGGCGCCGTTGCTGTTCGAGCCGGCCGAGGCCGCCGCCGACCCGGAGCACTTCTTCGCCCTGGAGTCGATCGAGGACCCCCGGGAGCTGCTGTCTCGCTCCACGGAGCTGGCACTGGCGTTCCGCGCGGCGGCGGACCGGGCGGTGGAGTTCCAGGCGATCGCGGCGGCCCAGCTGGCCGACCCCCGCCGCTTCGACCGCCTCACCCCGGCGGACATCGCCGAGCGGGCGCGGTGGACCGAGGACTACGCGAAGAAGATGGTGGAGTTCGGGCGGGATTTGCTGTCGCGGGGGGTGGAGCGGGGGTAAGGGGGGTGCCCGGGGGTTGTCTGCGGGCCGGTGGTGGGTTGCCCGCCGGGGCCGGGGTGCGTGGTGTTTGCCTGCGGGTCGCGGTGGGCCGGTCGCGCAGTTCCCCGCGCCCCTGAAGGCCTCGTTCGCCTGCGGGCCGGCGGGGGCCGGTCGCGCAGTTCCTCGCGCCCCTGAGCCGCCATTCGTCAGCGAACCGTGGTCAGCCGCTCGCGCAGTTCCCCGCGCCCCTGAAAGCACTCAGTCGTCTGCGGCCCGGTGAGGGGTTGCTCGCGCAGTTCCCCGCGCCCCTAGGGGGCGTGGCTGAGCCGGGCTTTCCGGGTGCGGGGGACTACCTAGGGGCGCGGGGAACTGCGCGAGCAACCAGCACCGGCCCGCAGACGAACCCCCGGCCGAACAGGGGCGCGGGGAACTGCGCGAGCGACCCCCACGGCCCGCAGACGGACCCCGGGCACCCCGGCCCCGGCGGGCACCCCACCACCGGCCCGCACGCAAACACCCGGCACCCCCACGGGCATATGCCATCGGCCGCGCAAGATACTCCTTCAAGCCCCACCCCGTCCCGGTTTCCGGTAATCCGCCGGGACCGGGGGGCCGGGGCCCGTAGACCTACTACCCATGAGCATCATGCAGCGCGACGAGGCCCTGCTCCCCCGGGGCCGTGGTGGGCGGGTCACCCCCGAGGGCGCCGCCTGGCTGGCGTCGGCGGGACCGTATCCGCGCAGCACCCTCGCCCTGTGGGAGGACCGCCCGGACGCCCCCGTCGTGCTCCCGTGCGGCTCGGTCTTCGACGTGGTCGGGGTGCCCGCCGTCTTCGGGCGCCGGATGCTCGACCGGCTGTGGGGCGAGGGCGCCGGCTCCGGGCCGGTCGCCCGGCACCGGGGCAGGATGCTGCTCTTCGCCACCCCCGGCACCGCCCACCGCCTGCCCGCCCTCCTCGAATGGGAGGAGTGGACCAAGGTGCCGCCGCTGCTCTGCCACGGCACGGGCGACGCGGTCACCGTGCCCGGCCTCGCCCCCACCGAGCACGCCCCGCACCCCGGCGCCGCCCGCTGGCTGGTCGCCCCCGACACCCGCCACCCCTGGCTCCCGGGCCCCGACGTCCTGCTGTGGGCATGCGTCCGCGCCGCCCGGGACAGCGCCCCCGCCGACCGGCGCTTATCGATTTTTCCTCCCGCCGATCAGGGTGCTAAGGTCTACGACGTCAGCAGGCGCCGCTAGCTCAGTTGGTTAGAGCAGCTGACTCTTAATCAGCGGGTCCGGGGTTCGAGTCCCTGGCGGCGCACAGACGGAAAAGGCCCCTCGCGCGAGCGGGGGGCCTTTTCGTATGCCCGGCAGGTGCCTGGAAGGTGTCCGCACCGGCCTCCGCCGGTCCGCACCGGTCCGCACCAACCCATATCTACGGCGTGACCTTCACCGTCCACCCCCCCGACCGCGTCCGCCCCGTCGCCTCGATCCGGATCCCCTCCCCCGGCACGGTGAACGTCTCGCCCACATTCAGCGGCGCGTCCGCCAGCGCCGGGTACACCGAGCGCTCCCAGCACGCCCCCGTGTCGGGGTGGGTGTCGAGGACCTCGACCGGCCCGGTGCCCGACGCCGTCTCGCCGCGGACGCGGTAGACCAGCAGCCCGGACGTACAGGTCGTACGGTCGTTGCCCGCCGAGTCGCGGGCCTCGATGGCGACCGCGCTGTCCCGCGAGGTCCGGACGACCGCGAGCCGGACGCCACCGTGGCCGACCCGCGCGGGCGACTCCGAGAGCGGCGCCAGGGTCAGCCGCGAGGACCCGCGCGGCGCCACGCACGCCACCTGGCGCCGGTCCAGCCACCCCAGCTTCCACTTCTGCCAGCCGAACAGATCCGGCGCCATCCCGAACTGGCTGCCCATCACGTCCCAGTCGCCGACGTACGTGTCCCAGTCGCCCTTGCCGTCGACCGGCCGGTGGTAGAGGTCGGGCAGGTCGAAGACGTGACCGGTCTCGTGCGCCAGTACGTTGCGGTCCGGCGGGTGCTGTTCGAAGACCGTGACGACCCGCTTGAGGTCCGTGCCGTCGACCCGCAGCGGCTGGTCGAAGTTGACGACCTTGGTGGCGTCGGAGTCGACGCCCGGCGCGTCCGGGTCCGCGACCAGGTAGACGATGTCGTACGCCGAGAAGTCCACCCCCGGGTCGGCGGCCGCGACGGCGTCGCGCAGGTACTCAGTGCGCCGGTCGGGGTCCCAGTCGCGCTGTATCCGGTAGGACGTGGACGGCTTCGGCATGCGCACCCACTCCGGGCGCGCATCGGCCTGGAGCCGGAACTTCCCGTACGAGGCGCGGGCGAAGAAGTCGCTGGTCGCGGGGAAGTAGTCGGTGGCGATGTCCTTCGGGGCGGCCACCGGCACCGAGTCCGGGAACGAGAGGAAGACCATCACCGCCCGGAGCGTGCGCACCGGGCGCGGATAGGCGGTGTTCCAGGTGTCCACTCCGAGCGAGTGGTGGGCCGCGGTGCGGGGCAGTGCGCAGGGCATCGCGGATCTGGCGGCCACGGCGGGGCCCGCCACGAGGGTGGTGGCGGCGACCGCGGTCAGGGAGGTGAGCGCGGCGGCGGCACTGCGCAGCCGGGCACGCTCCACTCCCCCGGGTGTCAGCTGACGCTCCACGTCGACCTCCGGGTACGGAAATGCGGGACACCTCACCCACCTTGTGGTGGTTTGTGTGATGACGCCCTGTTCCGCTGCCCCAGGTGGGTGAGGAGCCCGACACCTGCCCGACACCCCGATGCCTTACAGAAAGTCACAATCGGTCACTTGCGAATCGCCGCTGGCCAGGCGTGTGCAGAAACGATCTGCCTCGGCTCCCGGGTGCGCATGATCACGACCACGGAGCTGGATCGGCCATTGCGCCTGCCTCTATGATCGGCACACTTTCCTGCGTGGATTCAGCCCCGGGCGGCTGTCCTCCACCCGGCCGACGGCCCCGACCACATCTCTGTACGACTCGAATGCACAGCGGGAGCGAGCGGTGAGCGGAACCCCCGAAGGACCGGGAGCAGCACCCGGGACCATGCGGCCGCCGGTCACAGAGCGTCATCCAGAGGGGCCTCTGGGGCCCATGGGACGGCCGCCCGAACGTCACGCGGTCGGGCGCACCACCGCCGAGCCGCGTGACTACCGCGCGGCCTTCGACGCGGCCCACCTGGCGATGGCCGTCGTCGACCGGCACGGCACGGTGACCGCCGTCAACCACGCGCTGGCCGAACTCCTCGGCTCCCCGCCCGCCGAACTGTGCGGCCTGCCCGCCGCCGACCTCGTCGACCTCGCCGCCGACGCCCGCACCTGGCACATCTACCAGGACGTCCTCCAGGGCAGCCGCTCCCGGTTCCGCTGCACCCGCCGCCTCAAGCACCCCGACGGGCACTCGCTGTGGGCCGAGGTCACCGTCTCGCCGGTACGCGACGGCAGCGGCGCGCTGCTCTCGATCACCGACATCAGCGACCGGCGCGAGCTCCAGGCGCGGCTGCGCCACCTCCAGATGCACGACCCGGTGACCCGGCTGCCCAACCGCACGCTCTTCTTCGAGCGGCTCGCGGGGGCGATGGAGGCGTCCACGTACGGACGCGGCGGCACCGGCCGGATCGGGATCTGCTACCTCGACCTCGACGGCTTCAAGGCCGTCAACGACACCCTCGGCCACCGCATCGGCGACCGGCTCCTGTCGGCGGTCGCGGCCCGCCTCACCCACTGCGCCGACCAGAGCGGCTACGCCCGCAGCGGCGGCCACCTGGTGGCGCGCCTGGGCGGCGACGAGTTCGCGGTCCTGGTCGAGGACTCCACCGGGACCGAGCAGCTGGCCGAGCTGGCGAAGTCCGTACTGGCCGTGCTCCAGCAGCCGTTCGACCTGGCCGGACAGCGACTGTCGGTCTCGGCGTCCATCGGCGTGGTGGAGCGGGCGGTCGCGGGGACGACGGCGACGGGTCTGATGCAGGACGCGGACACGACCCTGTACTGGGCCAAGGCCGACGGCAAGGCCCGCTGGACCCTCTTCGACCCCGAGCGCAACGCGCACCGGATGACCCGTCAGGCGCTCTCCTCCACGCTGCGTCCGGCCGTGGACCGGGGGGAGTTCGCGCTGGAGTACCAGCCGCTGGTGGGGATGGCGGACGGGGCCGTGGAGGGCGTCGAGGCGCTTGTCCGATGGAACCATCCGCAGTTCGGCACACTTGCGCCGAATCGGTTCATCGGAATTGCCGAAGAGGACGGCTCGATCGTCCAGCTCGGCCGCTGGGTCCTGCGGACGGCCTGCCGGCAGGCGCGCCGCTGGCAGATCGAGCACCCCGGGGTGCCGCCGATCTTCGTGAGCGTGAACGTGGCCGTGCGCCAGGTCTGGGACTCCGACCTGGTCGCGGACGTGGCGGAGATCCTGGCGGAGACGGGTCTGGCGCCGCACCTGCTGCAACTGGAGCTCACCGAGTCCGCCGTGATGGGCTCGGCGGGCCGTCCGCTGCAAGCCCTCCAGGCGCTGTCCGACATGGGTGTACGGATCGCCATCGACGACTTCGGCACGGGCTACTCGAACCTGGCGTACCTCTCCCGGCTGCCGGTCTCCGTCCTGAAGCTGGACGGCTCCTTCGTCCGGGGCTTCCAGTACGACGAGGGCGGCACGCACCCCAACCCCGCCGACGAGACGATCGTCGAGGCACTGGTCCAACTGGCGCACCGGCTGGGTCTGAAGGTGACGGCGGAGTGCGTGGAGACGTCGCACCAGGCGGGGCGGTTGCGGCGGATCGGGTGCGATACGGGGCAGGGGTGGTTGTATTCGCGGGCGGTGGGGCCGGGGTTGATCGGGACGATGCTGTCGGGGGGTTGCGGGGCGACGACTTCGCGCAGTTCCCCGCGCCCCTGAAGGGGCCGGTGTTCGTCTGACCGTGCGGTCGGGGTTGCTCGCGCAGTTCCCCGCGCCCCTTTTGTGCCCGGGGTTCGTCTGCGGGCCGGTGGGTGGCCGGTCGCGCAGTTCCCCGCGCCCCTAAAAGGGCCGGTGTTCGTCTGACCGTGCGGTCGGGGTTGCTCGCGCCGCTCCCCGCGCCCCCGAAAACGTCGGTCGTCTGCCGGTCGTGGTCGGTTGCTCGCGCAGTTCCCCGCGCCCCTAAAAGGGCCGGTGTTCGTCTGACCGTGCGGTGGGGGTTGCTCGCGCCGTTCCCCGCGCCCCTTCAGGGGCGCGTGTTCGTCTGCTGGGCGGGGCGGAGCCCCGTTCTTCAGGGGCGCGGGGAACTGCGCGACCAGCCCCCACTCAGCCGCGGACAAAATCGAGGAGCGGGGTACAGGGGCCGCAGGCCCCGTACGGGGGGCGGGGGGCGTAGCCCCCGGAGGGGTGGGGTGGGGCAAGAGAAAGCCGTCCCATCCCCGGCACGGGATGGGACGGCTTCCCCCCGAAGGGGGCTCTCGGCTCACATCAGCATGCGCCCAGGTCCTGCCAGACCCCCCACTCCCCGGTCGTCCCGGGCTCCTCCCCCTGCGTCCACCACTTGGCCTTCCAGGTGTGGCCCTTGTGGGAGACCTGCGTCCCGCCCGTGTACGTACCGCCCTTGTCCCAGGCCGCGGCCGTGCAGCCCGTCGTCGGCGGAGTGGTGGGCGGAGTCGTGGGAGGCGTGGTGGGCGGGGTCGTCGGCGGGGTGGTGGGCGGCGTCGTCGGGTCCGGCGTCGAGGACGGGGACGAGCCGACCGCCGTGACGATCTGGTTCAGGAGCGTCGTCCGGTCGTCCAGGCCGAGGAGGGAGTACATCATCGCCCCCGCCAGCCCCCGGCTGTGCGCGTAGTCGGCGCGCGCCTGGACCGACTTCTGGTTCAGGCCGGTGAAGAACTCGCCGTCCTTGTAGAAGTAGGACGCCTTCGCCTGGTCGTCCCAGTACGTCGTCGCCGCGTTGTCGACGATCCCGCCGAGCTCCTTGTAGTGGGCGATGCCCGGCTGCTGGCTCAGCGGCCGTGCGCCCGAGGGGCCGGTCGCGGCCTGGGCGAGGCCGCCCGCACTGCCCGCCGGGACGCCCTTCCAGCCGCGGTAGTAGAACTCGTACCCGAGGGTGAGCTTGTTCGCCGGGAAGCCGCCCGCGATGCCGTACGCCGCGTTCCCGTCCAGCCAGGAGTCCACCGCGTTGGCGATCGAGTACTTCTGGGTGCCCGGCTTGATCACGTCGGTCGGGTCGTTGGCGCCGGAGTACAGCGGCGACTGGTGGTACGTCGGCCCGTCGCCGTCCCAGGCGCCGTGCATGTCGTACGTCATGACGTTGGCGTAGTCGAGGTACTGCCCGACCTTGTCGGTCTCGATGTTCTTGATCTTGTCCTGGCCGGCCGGCATCGCCGCCGTCAGCAGGTACTTCTTGCCGCCGTGCGCGGCCCCGTACGCGTCGAGCTGCTTGCGGAACTCGGCGAGCAGCAGCGTGAAGTTCTGCTTGTCCTCGGGGGCGTAGTGGTTGCCGAGGTGGCCGTCGGGCGAGCCGGGGTACTCCCAGTCGATGTCGATGCCGTCGAAGATCCCGGCGGCGGTCCCGGGGCCGCCGAAACCTCCGTCGACCGGCAGGTCGCCCTGGATGTACTGCTTGATACAGGACGCCACCAGCTTCTTGCGGCTCGCGTCGGTCTTCGCCGCGTCCGAGAAGTACTTGGAGTAACTCCAGCCGCCGATCGATATGTTGATCTTCAGCTTGGGGTACTTCGCCTTGAGCTGCTTGAACTGGTTGAAGACGCCGACGATGGGCTGGTTCCAGGTGTCGGCGGTCCCGCTGACGCTGTCGGCCGCGCCGAACGACTTCTGGTAGTCGGCGTAGGAGTCGCCCGCGCCGTCACCGGCGCTCGCGTTGCTGTCGTCGCCCGCCGCCTTGTTGGCCTCGAAACAGGTGAGGTCGGTGGGGTGGATGTTGGCGAACGAGTAGTTGATGACGTCCAGTTTGCCCGCGATGCCCCGGGTGTCGAGGTGCTTGGGGTAGAAGGCGTTCCCGTACACGCTCCACTGGTCGTAGTACGCGATCTTCACGCCGCCCGTGGAGGCGGCGACCGTCCGGGTCTGGGCGGCGGAGGCGGCGCCGGCCGGGCCGAGGCCCGCGAAGGCGGCCAGCGCGCCGGCGGCGAGCGTCGCGGTCGTCAGGGCTGCGGTGAGAGGTCTGCGGACGGGCACGGTCGGCCTCCGGGGGAGCTGAGCGGAACGGCGGTTGGAGCAGTGATAGCGATCACGCCGGGGGTGAGTCAATGGTCTGAACCAAATTGAGGACTAGACCAATTTGGGAACGAAACGGCTTGTCAGGGAGGTGGACCCCACGCACGAACCGCCCGCCACCATCGGTGACGAGCGGTTTAAGGGTGTCTTATGGATCTTGCGGAAGGCGGGGGACGCGTTGGACCACCGGCCGTGCGGAATCCAGGATTTACCGACGAGAGATCGTCGCGCGCGGCTCCCGACGGCCGCCGCGAGGGCGCCGACGGACCGCCCGGAGCACCCGGACCACGCGGACCACCCGGACCACGCGGACCACCCGGACTACGCGGACCGCACGGATTGCGCGGACTCCGCCGTCGGCGCCCCGTACACGTCCGCGATCAGTTCGTACGAGCGCAGCCGCGCCTCGGGCCCGTGCGCGTTCGCCGTCAGCATCAGCTCGTCCGCGCCCGTCCGCTTCTGGAGCGCGTCGAGGCCGGCGCGCACTTCCTCGGCCGTCCCGGAGACCACGTTGGCGAGCCAGCCGTCGACGAACTCCCGCTCCAGCGCGCTGAAGGAGTGCGCCGCCGCCTCCTCGGGCGTCGGCACCAGACCCGGGCGGCCGGTGCGCAGCCGCACCATCGACAGGGCGTTGGTGAGGGTCTGGCGGCGGGCCTCCTCCTCGGTGTCGGCGGCCAGCGCGGAGACGCCGATCAGCGCGTACGGCGCGGCCAGCACCGCCGAGGGCCGGAACGACTCGCGGTACAGATCGAGCGCGGGCACCGTGTTCGCGGCCGAGAAGTGGTGGGCGAACGCGAACGGCAGGCCCAGCGTCCCCGCGAGCCGGGCGCTGAAGCCGGAGGAGCCGAGCAGCCAGATCGGCGGGCGGCCGGTGGGGCCCTGCACGGGGCCGGGCACGGCGTGGATACGGGCGTAGGGATGCCCGTCGGGGAAGTCGTCGTCAAGAAAACGGGTCAGCTCGGCCAGCTGCTGCGGGAACTCTTCCCCAAGCTCTCGGCTTCGCTCGAGCAGGGGAGACCCCATTGCCCCTTCGTTCAGCCGGTCGGTGCGGCGCAGGGCCGCCGCCGTCGCGCCGTCCGTGCCGGGCGCGCGCCCCAGGCCCAGGTCGATGCGCCCGGGTGCCAGCGCCTCCAACGTGCCGAACTGCTCCGCGATCACCAGCGGCGCATGGTTGGGCAGCATCACCCCGCCCGAGCCGAGCCGGATGCGCTCGGTGTGGGCGGCGAGGTGGGCGAGGATGACGGCCGGGGACGAGGAGGCGACGCCGGGCATGGAGTGGTGCTCGGCGACCCAGTGGCGGGTGTAGCCGCGCCGCTCGGCGAGCCGGGCGATCTCCACACTGGTGCGCAGGGCCGTGCTCGCGGTGTAGCCGCTGCCGACCGTCACCAGGTCCAGCACGGACAGGGGCACGGGCGCGCCGCCGAACGCCGTCCCTCGAATGTCGTCCACGTCCACCGGTGCGCTCCTCCAGTTCGTGCCGTACGGATACACCGACGCCAACAGGAGGCGGTCTCCGTTTTATTCCCCGGCCACCGGGCACCCGCCCGGCCACTGTGGATCAGCAAACCCGGGTACGAACCCGGGCATGACCGAGCCGACGACAGGCCGCACCTCCCTCGCCGATCTGACTGCCCGTCAACTCCTGGCCGGATACGGCAGGGGCGACTTCTCCCCCCTCGACGCGGTCCGCGACGTACTGGAGCGGATCTCCGCCGTAGAGCCCCGGATCAACGCCTTCGTCCGGGTCGACGCCGAGGCGGCGCTGGTCCGGGCCGGGGAGTCCACCGCCCGCTGGCGCGCCGGGGAGCCGCTGGGGCTGCTCGACGGGGTGCCGGTGTCCGTGAAGGACGCGCTGCCGGTGGCCGGCGGCCCGACCCTGCGCGGCTCGACGCTCCCGGCGGGCCCGGGGCCCTGGGACGTGGACGCGCCCCCCGTGGCGCGGCTGCGCGAGCACGGGGCGGTGTTCGTGGGCAAGACCACGATGCCCGAGTTCGGGTGGAAGGCGGTCACCGACTCGGCGCTCTCGGGGATCACCCGCAACCCGCACGACCCCTCCCGTACGGCGGGCGGCTCCAGCGGCGGCAGCGCGGCGGCGGTCGCGGCCGGGGCGGCGCCGCTCTCGCTCGGCACCGACGGCGGCGGCTCGGTGCGCGTCCCGGCCTCGTTCTGCGGGGTGGTCGGGCTGAAGCCGACGTACGGGCGGGTGCCGCTGTTCCCGCCGAGCCCCTTCGGCTCGCTCGCCCACATCGGACCGCTGGCGCGCGACGCGGCCGACACGGCGCTGCTGCTCGACGTGATCAGCGGGGCCGACTGGCGCGACTGGTCGGCGGGCGAGGCCGCCCGGCCCGTCTCCCCGAGCCTCGACGAGGGGGTGAAGGGCGTGCGCGTGGCGTACTCGCCGTCCCTCGGCGGCCAGGTGGCCGTGCGCCCCGAGGTCGCGGCGGCGGTACGGGCCGGGGTGACCCGGCTCGCCGGGCTCGGCGCCTACGTCGAGGAGGCCGACCCGGACTTCGCGGACCCGGTCGCCGCCTTCCACACCCTGTGGTTCACGGGCGCCGCGCGCGTCGCCGCCCGCGTCCCCTCCGAGCGGCGGGCGGCCCTGGAGCCGGGGCTGCGGGACATCGCCGAGCGGGGCGCGCGGTACTCGGCGCTCGACTACCTGGCCGCGCTCGACGTCCGCGCCGAGCTCGGCCACCGGATGGCGCGTTTCCACCGCGCCTACGACCTGCTGGTCACCCCGACCCTGCCGATCACCGCCTTCGAGGCGGGCGCGGAGGTCCCCGAGGGGTCGGGGCTGCGCCGGTGGACGGGCTGGACCCCGTTCACGTACCCCTTCAACCTGACCTGCCAGCCGGCGCTCACCGTCCCGGTCGGCACGGACGCGGCGGGGCTGCCGATCGGCCTCCAGCTGGTCGCCGCACGTCACCGCGACGATCTGGTGCTGCGGGCGGCGCGAGCGCTGGAGAGCTGAGGGAGCCGGCCGGGACGCATGGGGGCGTCGATCCCGGGTAGCGGCGCCGCCATGGTTCGAGCAACTGGACGACGAACGTTTCTCGCCGGGGGTGTCGGCGTGGCCCTGGCCGCCGCCGGCTGCTCCCGGGTGCCCGAAGGCGACGCGCTCGGGCGCCTCAGATCGCAGGGCACGGTACGGCTGGGGATCGCCGGAGAGGTCCCGTACGGCTATGTCGACGAGGACGGCCGGTTCACCGGTGAGGCGCCGGAACTGGCCAAAGTGATCTTCAAGCGGCTCGGCATCGACCGGGTCCAGCCGGTGGCCACCGACTTCTCCTCGCTCATCCCGGGCCTGAACTCCCAGCAGTTCGACGTCGTCTCGGCCGGGATGTACATCAACAAGGAGCGCTGCGCGCAGGTCCTCTTCGCCGACCCCGAGTACCAGATGCTCGACGCGTTCATCGTGCGCAAGGGCAATCCCAAAGGGCTGCACACGTACGAGGACGTGGTGCGCACCCGCGCCCGCTTCGCCACCGGCACCGGCTACGCGGAGATCCAGTACGCGGTCGCCGCCGGAATCCCCGAGAAGGACATCGTCATCCTCCAGGACCAGGTCGCCGGGCTGAACGCGGTGGAGTCCGGCCGCGTCGACGTCTTCGCCGGGACCGCGCTGACCACCCGCGCCGTGGTGCGCAAGAGCAGTCGCGCCGAGGCCACCGCGCCCTTCGCCGCCGTCGTCGACGGCAGGAAGAAGGTCGACGGCGGCGGCTTCGCCTTCCGGCCCACCGACACCACGCTGCGCGACGCCTTCAACACCGAGCTGCGCAAGATGCGCGCCAGCGGCGAACTCTTCCGCATCCTGCGGCCGTTCGGCTTCACCCGCGCGGAGATGACCACCCTCACCGCCAAGGAGCTGTGCCGATGACGGCGGGACTGTGGCAGCACTGGGTGCTGCCGGGAATCTGGATCACCGTCCAGCTGACGGTGTACAGCGCGGCGCTGGCCGCCGCCGTCGCCTTCGGGGTCGGCATGGCGCGTACGCACCGCTCGGTGTTCGTCAGGTTCCTGGCCGGCTTCTACACCGAGATCTTCCGGGGCACCTCCGCCCTGGTCCTGATGTTCTGGCTGTTCTTCGTGCTGCCGCCGCTGGTCGGCTGGCAGCTGGTGCCGATGTGGGCGGCCGTCCTGGCGCTCGGCCTGTCCTACGGGGCGTACGGCGCGGAGATCGTCCGGGGCGCGCTGAACTCCGTCCCGGCCGCGCAGCGCGAGGCGGGCATAGCCCTGAGCCTCACGCCCTGGCAGCGGATGCGGCTGGTGCTGCTGCCGCAGGCGGTGCCGGAGATGATCCCGCCGTTCTGCAACCTGCTGGTCGAGCTGCTCAAGGGCACCGCGCTGGTCTCGCTGCTCGGCGTCGGCGACGTGTCGTTCGCCGCGTACCTGGTCCGCCTCGCCACCCAGGACAGCGCCCGGATCTACGGCGTCACCCTCGTCATCTACTTCGTCCTCGCCTTCGGGATCACCCGGGGCATGAAGGCGCTGGAGCGCCGCACCAAGGCCAATCTGGGGGTGACGGTCAAGTGACGCACTCGGTCTCGGCCCAGGCGGCGCAGTCCTCCTGGGACTGGTCCGCCGTCGGCGACTTCATGCCGCGTTTCTGGGACGGGGTGCTGGTCACCCTGGAAGTCCTCGCGCTCGGCTCGCTCATCTCGTTCTCGCTGGGGCTGGTGTGGGCGTTCGGCCTGCGCGCCTCGTCCCGGGCGGTGCGGTGGCCGGTGACGGCCGTCACCGAGTTCATCCGCACCACCCCGCTGCTGGTGCAGCTGTTCTTCCTGTTCTTCGTGCTGCCCGAGTGGGGCGTGCAGTTCTCCGCCCTGACCACCGGCGTCCTCGCCATCGGGCTGCACTACTCGACGTACACCGCGCAGGTCTACCGGGCCGGCATCGACGCCGTGCCCCGGGGCCAGTGGGAGGCGGCCACCGCGCTCAGCCTGCCGACGCACCGGACCTGGCTGGCGGTGATCCTGCCGCAGGCGGTCCGCCGCATCGTCCCGGCGCTCGGCAACTACGTCATCTCGATGCTGAAGGACACCCCGCTGCTCGCCGGGATCAGCGTCCTGGAACTCCTCCAGCAGTCCCGTCTGGAGGGTGCGTCGACCTTCCAGTACACCGAACCGCTGACCGTCGTCGGCGTCGCCTTCGTCCTCATCGCCTACCCGGCTTCCCTTCTCGTACGAGCCCTGGAGCGCCGCCTTGCCCGCTGACCTCTCCCCCGCGTCCGCCCCCGACTCCTCCCCCTCCGCCTCGCCCGGGTCGCCCCTGATCACCTTCGACAACGTCACCAAGCGCTTCGGGTCCACCACGGTCCTGGACGACCTCTGCTTCTCGGTGCGGCCGGGGCGGCACGTCACGCTGATCGGTCCGTCCGGCTCCGGCAAGACCACCATCCTGCGGCTGCTGATGACCCTGGAAACCCCCGACTCCGGGACGATCCAGGTCAATGGGGACCGGCTGTTTCCGGCCGCCGAGAGAGAACGCCGGGAGGCCCGCAAGAAGATCGGGATGGTCTTCCAGCAGTTCAACCTCTTCCCCAACATGACCGTCCTGCGGAACCTCACCGAGGCGCCGGTGCGGGTGCTCGGGCTCTCGCCCGACGAGGCCGAGGCACGGGCGAAGGAACTGCTCGACCTGGTGGGACTCGCCGACCGCACGGACGCCAGGCCCTCCCAGCTCTCCGGCGGCCAGCAGCAGCGGGTGGCGATCGCCCGGGCCCTGGCCATGCGCCCCCAGGTGCTGCTTCTCGACGAGGTGACCTCCGCCCTCGACCCGGAGCTGGTGGCGGGGGTCCTCGACGTCCTGCGGGACATCGCGACGACGACGGACATCACCATGCTCTGTGTCACCCACGAGATGAACTTCGCGCGCGACATCTCGGACGAGGTCATGATGTTCGATTCCGGGAAGGTCATCGAGTCCGGTCCGCCGGAGAAAATCTTCACCGCGGCCGAACACGAACGCACGCGCGAGTTCCTCGGCTCGGTGCTCTGACCTCACCTTCCGGCCAGAGACCTTTCCTCTGGCATATGCCATACGGATGCGCCCCAGCGTGCGGGCCGGGGCGCATCATCAATCTCGTCAACACCCCCACCGGAATGGGGTCTTGGCGGTTATCGTGGAACGGTGAAGCTGTCCACCTTCGCAGCCTCGACCTGCTAGGGGGAAACCGTGGCGCTGAAGCCCGAGCCGACCGCGCCGTTCCACTCGGTGCAGTACGCCTTCCGCGTCCTGGAGACGATCTCCAAGCACGCGAGCGGAGTGACGGACGTCCAGATCGCACGAGAGACCGGTCTGCCGACCGCCCACCTCGCCTCGCTGCTGCTCATGCTGCGCTGCGAGGGCTATGTGGAACAGGTGACCGACGGGGCGTACGTCATCGGCGACTCCACCGTCCTGCTGGGCTCCGGCGTGGTGCGCCAGCAGGCCCTGGAGGCCAAACTCCAGAGCACACTGACCGAACTGCGCGACTCGGTCGGCGCGGCGGTCTACATCAGCCGGTACATCGACGGCGAAGTGAAGATCACGCAGTACGCCGACGGCCCGCGCGCCCCGAAAGTCAACGAGTGGGTGGACTTCCGCTCGGCGGCGCACGCCAGCGCGGTCGGCAAGTGCCTGCTCACCCAGCTCGACCAGAACGGCCGGCGCGACCACCTCTCGCGCCACAAGATCGCCCGGCTCACCTCGCGGACCATCACCAACGAGCGCGTGCTCTTCAGCAAGCTGGACAGCCAGCCCGCCACGGTCCCGGTCCTCGACCTCCAGGAGTACGCGGTGGGCACGGTCTGCGCGGCCGTCCCGCTCACGGCGGGCGCGGCGGTCGGCTGCCTGGCCCTCTCGCTCCCGATCGAGCACGCCCACCGCCTGCGCTCGGCGGCGGACACCCTGAACCGCCGGGCGGCTCCCGTGGTGCTGTCACTGGCGATCTAGCACCGACCGATACCGCGCCGACCGGTACCGACACGCCCGCTCCGTGGCGTGTCGTTTCCGTGATCCGCCGGGTGTCCGGAGCACCCCGGCGGACCAGGTAGTATTTTCTCTGTCAGCAGGCGCCGCTAGCTCAGTTGGTTAGAGCAGCTGACTCTTAATCAGCGGGTCCGGGGTTCGAGTCCCTGGCGGCGCACCGACAGCAGAAGCCCTTCGCGAAAGCGGAGGGCTTCTTGCGTTGTGTCTACATGTTTCCGGCCCACGGCGAACACCCTTGGCACATCCGCCTGCCCGCGTAATGCTGATTACATGATTACAGCCGAACAGTACGAGCAGCTTCGCGGCTGGTTCACCGGCCGCATCCCCGAGGGGCTCTACGAGCGCCTCGTCGAGGTGACCGTCGACCGTGAGGAGATCACCGTCGTCGGACGCGTCCCCGAGCCGGCGCTCGCGGACGACGTCTCCCCCGCCGAGCGCGCCGCCGCCCTCGACGGCCGCATCCAGGAGTTCCGCGAGCGCACCCGCGAGGAGCGGATCGCCGTCGCCCGTGAGGCCGAGCACCGGTACGGGCGCAAGGTGTCCTGGGGCGCCGAGTGCGGCGGGCACCGGGCGATGTTCACCCAGGTCGCGGCCCCGGTCATGACCCGGCTCCGGCAGAGCGAGCGCCAGGTCCTGGACACGCTGGTGGCGGGCGGGGTGGTCCGCAGTCGCAGCGAGGCCCTTGCCTGGTGTGTACGGCTCGTACAGAGTCACACCGACGACTGGCTCGGGGAGCTGCGCGACTCCCTGGAGCGGGTACGCGAAGTCCGCGCCCAGGGCCCCGACCGCGCGCCGGGGCCGGCCGAGGAGGAACACGTATGAGCGACGCTCCGGGGATCCCCAGCGTCTACGAGTGGATGGGCGGCCAGGAGGCACTGGACCACCTGACCGAGGTCTTCTACGGGCACGTGCACAAGGACCCGGTCCTGGCGCCGGTGTTCGCGGCGGCCCCGCCCGAGCACGCCCACCACGTGGCTCTCTGGCTCGCCGAGGTCTTCGGCGGTCCCGCCGACTACACCGCGGCCCACGGCGGCCACGACCGGATGGCCGGGCGCCATCTGGGCCGCGGCATCACCGAGGAGCAGCGGCGGCGCTGGGTCTCACTGCTGATGGACACGGCGGACGAGGTGCGCCTGCCGGACGACCCGGAGTTCCGGGCGGTGTTCGCGTACTACATCGAGTGGGGCACCCGGATGGCGCTCGTCTACTCCGGCCCGAACCCGCCGCCGGTGGAGGGCACGGGCGCGAAGGTGCCGAGGTGGGGCTGGAACCAGACCCCGCCCTGGCAGCCGAAGGCCTAGCGGCCCGGAGTTCATCCGCGGGCCGGCGGGGGCTGGTCGCGCGGTTCCCCCAGCCCCCCCCACGGCAGAACATCTGGCCCGGTACCGCGATGACCGCGCGTACCGGGCCAGACCTGTAGGGGCGCGGGGAACCGCGCGAACGAGCAAGCCCCACCGGCCCGCCGACGAACCACCGCCCCTCGCGACGGCATGTGTACGGCCCCTCCGGACCTTCCGGAGGAGCCGTACACATGTCCTATACATTCGTTCTAGACAGACGTATTAAACGGCCGTACAGTTCCTGTCATGACCCACACACCGAGCACCAACCTCCGCGCGGGCCGCAAGGAATGGACCGCCTTCGTCGTCCTGCTGCTGCCGCTCCTGCTGGTCTCGATGGACGTCTCCGTCCTCTACTTCGCGATCCCCTCCCTCACCCGCGAGCTGGATCCGAGCGCCACGCAGCAGCTGTGGATCTTCGACATCTACGCCTTCGCGCTCGCCGGGCTGCTGATCACGATGGGCTCGCTCGGTGACCGGATCGGCCGCCGCAAGCTGCTGCTGATCGGCGCGGCGGCCTTCGGCGTCGCCTCGGTGGCGGCGGCGTACGCGACCAGCGCCGAGATGCTGATCGCCGCCCGCGCCCTGCTCGGTGTCGGCGGCGCCACCCTGATGCCGTCCACCATGGGGCTGGTCCGCACCCTGTTCCGCGACGACCGCCAGCGCGGCCAGGCGATCGGCATCTGGTCCGGCGCCATGGCGGGCGGGATCGCGCTCGGCTCGGTGATGAGCGGCGTGATGCTGGAGCACTTCTGGTGGGGCTCGGTGTTCCTGATCAACGTGCCCGCGATGCTGCTCCTGCTGGTCCTCGTCCCGGTCCTGGTCCCCGAGTCCAAGGACCCGGCGCCGGGGAGGTTCGACCTGCTGAGCGTGCCGCTGTCGATGGGTGCGGTGCTGCCGGTTGTCTACGGGCTGAAGGAGTTCGCCGCCGAGGGCTTCAGCACCGCGCGGCTGCTGTCGGTGGCCGTGGGCCTGCTGATCGGCTGGGTCTTCGTCCGCCGCCAGCGCACCCGGCAGGACGCGATGATCAGCCGTGAACTCTTCCGCGACCGGGTCTTCGGGGCCGGGATCTCCCTCAACGCCGTCGCCGCCTTCGCGATGATGGGCTCGGCGTACTTCACCACCCAGTACCTCCAGTCGGTGCTCGGCATGGGCACCATGGAGGCGGCCCTGTGGTCCATGGCCCCCTCGCTCGCGGTGGGCGTCGCCGCCCCGACGGCCACGGCGATCGCCGCCAGGGCGGGCAAGGCCCCGGTCATGACGGCCGGATTCGTGATCGGCGCGGCGGGCTACGGCATCCTCGCCCTCACTGGCACCGACTCCCTGTGGCTGCTGCTGACCGGCGCCGCGGTCCTCGCCAGCGGCATCGTCGCGGTGATGGCGCTCGTCTCCGACATGGCGCTGGCCTCGGCCCCCGCCGAGAAGGCCAGCTCGGCGGCCTCGCTCCTGGAGACCGGGCAGGAGTTCGGCGGGGCGATGGGCATGGCCGTCCTGGGCTCGATCGGCACCGCGGTCTACCGCTCGGACATGCCCGGCTCGGCCCCGGCGACGGCCCGCGAGACCCTGGGCGCGGCGGTCGCGAGCACCGACCACACCCTGGTGGCGACGGCCCGCGAGGCCTTCGTCCACGGGATGCAGTACGCGGCGGTCGGCGGGACGGTACTGCTGCTGGTGGCGGCCGGGGTGACGGCGGCCCTGCTGCGGAACACCAGCGCCGGGGCGCCGGTGGCGCCGGAGAACGAACTGGTGGCGTAGGCCGCGGACGCGAATGACCGCCGGGCGGGCTCCCTTCGAGCCCGCCCGGCGGTCGTCGCTGTTTCGTCCGGGGCCGGTGGGACGCGGCTGATCCGATCCCTCCGGGAGCGGCCGATCCCCGAGGGGCGCGGGGAATGGCGCGAGCCACCCACCACCACCCGCGGACGAACCCCGGGCTCGCTAGAACTGCACGTCCGAGCACGCGTAGAACGCGTTGCCCGTGTCCGCGATCGTCCACACCGCGAGGATCATGTGGTGACCGGTCCTGCCCGTGGGGACGGTCCCCTCGTGGGAGAGCGTGGGCGGCGGCTGCTTCCCGTAGAAGGGGACGGTCAGGAACGGCTGGGGATCGAGGGCCGCCCGGGTCAGCTTCTGGGCCGGGTTCCAGCCCTGCCTGGTGAGGTAGTACCGGAAGTCGGTGGTGGCGTGCCGGGCGGTGAACTGCCAGCGGAACGTGTACGACTGACCGCCCGTCAGCCTTGTCGTGGGCCAGCCCGTGCCGCCGCGCGGGTCGTCCAGCTCGGCGAACCGGCTGTTGCCGCCCGCGCAGAGCGTGCCGTCGGCGGGGCCTCCGGCCGGGAAGCCCTTGGGGCCCTCGACCGACTGGGGCTCCCACTGGATGTCGCCGCAGTTGGTCACCGTGCGGTTGGCGCAGAGCTTCTGGCGGCTGAGCGGCTGGTCGGTGTAGCCGTGGCTGCCGGCGCTGGAGGTGGCGAACAGGGAGACACCCGCGGCCGCGAGCGCGACCACGGCCGCGCCCAGCTTCTTCTTGCGCATGCTGACGCTCCTGGAGAACGTGGGGGAGTTCTGGGGCCGTGGCACGCGTGCAATCTGGTCTGGACCAACTCACAGGCTATTCCCGCCAGTTGAGCATGTCCAGACCAGTCGCACCGCGGCTTCGGCCCCGCCGCTCCCCCGCGCTCAGCCGTCCAGCGCGGCGCCCCCGCCCGTGCAGAACGCCACCGTCAGGTCCTTGACCAGCACCCGGCGCTCGTAGTCGTCCAGCTCGACGAGACCGCGCGAGGTGAGCCGGGCGACCGTGTCGTCGACCGCGTCCACCACCGAACTCAGCACGGCGTCCCGGTGCCGGGCGTCGAGCGCCGCCACCCGCCGGCGCCGCATCGCCGCCGCCACCTCCGGCGCGTACTCGATCCGGACCGGCTGGGCCGCGTACACCTCGATCCCCACCGGCTCCGCCTCCGCCTTCAGCAGCCGGGTCAGCGCGTCCCCGACGGCCTCCGCGTCGCGCAGGGTCGGGGCGTCCTCGTGGAAGGCGTCGGCCGGGAGCCGGGAGAGCACCCGGGCCGTCGCCGCCTCCACCTGGTCGCGCAGGTAGACCACGTGGTCCTCGACGGCCAGCGCCGCCCGCGCGGTGTCCTTGACCCGCCACACCACGAGCACCACGGCCAGGAGCGCGGTGCCGTCCGCGTCGACCGCGGGCATCGGTTCGCTGCGCCAGTGCCGCAGCCGTACGTCGACCCGCCGGCGCAGCAGCATCGGGTTCATCCACACCAGCCCCGTGCGCCGCACGCTCCCCCGGTAGTCGCCGCAGAGCGAGAGCACCCAGGCGGACCCGACCCGGCCGCGTCCGAGCCCGCCGAAGCAGACGGCCGCGAACGCCGCGCCCAGCACCAGGAGCGCCCAGTGCGCCGGGTCCATGGCGGCGTGGCCGCCTCCGTGCGCGGACGGGGGAAGCCGCAGCGCCCGGGTCAGGGCCGCCGGGAGCAGCCCGGCCGACCAGACCAGCGCCGCGCAACCCGCCAGCGCGGCCAGCCCCGCGACGACCGCCACCGCCCCCGGCACCACGGGCCCGGCCCCTTCGACGAGGTCCGGATCGCCGGGCGGGGCGGGCCGCGAGGGCGGCGGCAGGGGCCGCGCCGCGCGCCGGGCCGCGGGCGCCACCGACTTCGGCCCCGGTTTCGGTCCCGGTTTCGGTCCCGGCTGCGGCACCACGGGGGTGGGCACGGTGTCGTCCCGGAACAGCAGGTGCACCGGGATCTCGGCCGTGGACCCGCCCCGGATCACCGCGACTCGGCGGGCGCCGGGGCCGGGCCCGGGGGCACCCTCCCCGGGGGTGGGGGTGTCCGTCGTCTCGCGCATCGATGCCTCCGTCATGCGAACAGCCGCCGCCAGGTCTCGGGGCCGGGGTAGCCGTCGGCCGCGCCGCCGCGCCAGCCCTGGGCGCGCTGGAAGGCCTCGACGTTGCGCCGGTCGGCCTCGCTCCAGCGCGGGCCGGGGCCCGAGGTGTAGTACCGCCCGAACCCCTTGCGCAGCAGCTGCCGCCCGAGCTCGGTCACGTACGGGCTGGTCCGGCCCGGCCGGAAGTGCGCCCGGCCGGGGAAGGCGGGCACCCGCGTCCAGCCCGCCTGGACCGCGCCGGTCGGCGCGGCGGGCGCGCCCGCGGCTGGCGGCGGGGCGGGGGACGTCTGGGCGGCGGGCGTCTGCGCCGGCGGCTCGGGCTGGGGGGTCGTGGTGGCCGGCGGCTCGGGCTGGGGGGTCGCGGTGGCCGCCGTCTGGGCGCCGGTGGTGCCGGTCGCGGGCGGGATGTCCTTGCCCTCGCCCCGCACCAGCAGGCTCCAGGTCCGGGGGCCGGGCAGCCCGTCGGCGCCGCTGCCGGTCCAGCCCTGGGCGCGCTGGAACGCCTGGGTCGCCAGGCGGTCGGCCGGGCCCCAGACGGGACCGGGGCCCCGGGTGTAGAAGCGCTTGCCGCCGCGCGCGACCAGCATCTCGCCGAGGCGGGTGACATGGGCGTTGTCGGCGCCCGGCCCGAACGCCGCCGCCCCGGGGTAGTCCGTCGCGAGCGACGCGGGAACGGGCTGCTCGGCGACGATGGCCCCGCTGTTGCCGGTGCTGACCCCCTTGTACCGGTAGGGCACGTAACGGGAGGAGTTGGTCGAGTACGCGTACGGGGTGGGCTGTCTGCGGGCGAGCGGGGGCGTCTGCTCGTACGCGACGTAGGAGGTGTGCGTGTAGTCCGTCCAGCCGCCGAAGATCACCACGTGCGAACCCTTGGTGGGGTTCTGCGGGTTGTGGAAGAGCAGGATGTCGCCGGGCTGGAGCTCCTCCTTGGTAATGCGCACCGAGAACTTGCCCAGGCTGCCGGTCCACTCGTTGGTGCCGAGGTTCCAGGCCATCGAGACGAACCCGGAGCAGTCCTGCCGGTACCCGTCCGTCCAGTACTTCTCCATGCTGTACGGGACCTGCGCCGCCACCCACTTCTTGGCGCGGTTGATGATGTCGGCCCGGGTGATCGGCTGGAGCCGGTGCGGCGCCGCCGCCTCGGGCCGCGCCGCGGCGCTCCCGTGCAGCGCGCCCGCCACCCCCTGCTCGGTCGCGGGTCCGGTGTCGGGGTCGGCGGCGTCGCCGTCCGAGACGGCCCGGTCGTGACCGGCGCCCGGGACCGGCGGTCCCACGGGGGCGGCGGCCGCGGTCTGGGCGCCGAGGACCACCCCCGCCGCGGTCGCGAGGACCAGCGCGCGGCGGGCGCCGCGGGCGGCCGGGTGGCCTCCCGCGCGCAGCGGCAGCGCGGCCGACCGCCGCCGGTCCGCGCACCCGGGGCAGCCGCACGCGCCCGCCGGCTCGTACTCCTCGAACACCGGCACCGTCATGGGCGTCACCTGCCGCTCTCGGCGATCTCGTGGTCGTTGGCGATCTTCTCTGCGCTTCTGCACGGGCGACAGCTTTCCCACCGTTCGCCTGAACCGCACTATGACGGATCAAAACGGATGAAACGAACATCTCACCGCGTGGCGCCGGTCAGAACCACCCTTCCGAGTCCGGTAGAGTTCTCGGTGTCAGCAGGCGCCGCTAGCTCAGTTGGTTAGAGCAGCTGACTCTTAATCAGCGGGTCCGGGGTTCGAGTCCCTGGCGGCGCACAGACAGCCACAGCCCCCTCACCATCGGTGAGGGGGCTGTGGTCGTTCCGGAGTGCGCCCGCGCCTCCCGCGCCACGCGGCGCATGACGCTCCCACGGGCGCTCCACCCGAAATCCGCACGCCCTGCACAAGCGCCCCGTAAAGCCCGTGTTTGACCGGTAAACACCTCGTTTCACCCTTGCGATCAAGCCGCCGACCGTAGAAACCTGGCTGGGGGCCATCGGCTCCCAAGGGGGTGCGCGCCTCCACGACTTGGAGGGCGCGCGAGGGTTTCGGAGGGGAATGTCCCGGTTGCACCGGCTGCGGGGTGGGGGCCCCGTTCAGGAAGCGGTGCCGTTGAAGGCATCATGCAACCGGAAGGGCCTCCTCCTCTATCTTGGATCAAGGGATGCGACCCGCCCCTTGACCGACCATCACCACGTCCGCGGGGTCGAGGGGGACCGACGCGGACGACGGAACAACGACACACGCAACCTGACCCTTGCGTGCGGGGGGATGACTCATGACGTCGACGCCGACCGGCGCCCGGCACCACGACGACCCGTCCCAGACCACTCAGCTCCGGCTTCCGCCGCATCTGCGGCCCGGGGCCGGGCAGCGCCTGAAGAAGTCGCTGCCCCGCTACGACTACGAGCACTACAGCAGACTGGCCGGCCCGCTCACCGAGCCCGACCCGTCCAAGCCGTACCGCGTGCGCTACCGCTCGCTGCTCTCGCAGGAGCCGCACCGGATACGCGCGGCCCTGCTCCTCGGCGCCGCCCCGCTGGTCTCGCTAGGCCTGTTCGCCTGGCTGATGCAGCCCCGGCACTGGACCGAGCGCGACCACGCCTCGCGGTCCCTGCTGGTGCTGGACATCGTCATGCTGGTCTCGATCGGCCTGATCGAGCTGTTCCGGACGATGAACGTGCTCTCCAACGCGCACGCCACGCTGGTCGCGCGCGACCCGGTCCCCGTGGTGCCCGAGACCGGCACCAAGGTCGCCTTCCTCACCTCCTTCGTGCCCGGCAAGGAGCCGCTGGAGATGGTGACCAGGACCCTGGAGGCGGCGGTCCGCATCCGCCACCGCGGCCTGATGCACGTCTGGCTCCTCGACGAGGGCGACGACCCGGCGGTCAAGGAAGTCTGCGCGCGCCTGGGCGTGCACCACTTCTCCCGCAAGGGCGTCGCCCGCTGGAACCAGCCCAAGGGCCCGCACCGCGCCAGGACCAAGCACGGCAACTACAACGCCTGGCTGGAGGCGCACGGCGGCGACTACGACTTCTTCGCCTCCGTCGACACCGACCACGTGCCGCTGCCCAACTACCTGGAGCGGATGCTCGGCTACTTCCGCGACCCCGACGTCGGCTTCGTCATCGGCCCGCAGGTCTACGGCAACTACGACACCTTCGTCACCAAGGCCGCCGAGTCCCAGCAGTTCCTCTTCCACGCGCTGATCCAGCGGGCCGGCAACAAGTACGGCGCGCCCATGTTCGTCGGCACCAGCAACGCCGTGCGCATCAGCGCGCTGAAGCAGATCGGCGGGCTGTACGACTCGATCACCGAGGACATGGCGACCGGCTTCGAGATGCACCGCGCCACCAACCCGGCCACCGGAAGGAAGTGGCGCTCGGTCTACACCCCCGACGTGCTGGCCGTCGGCGAGGGCCCCAGCGCCTGGACCGACTTCTTCACCCAGCAGCTGCGCTGGTCCAGAGGGACGTACGAGACGATCCTCAAGCAGTACTGGAAGGGCTTCGGCACCCTGCCGGCCGGCAAGCTCTTCAACTACACCATGATGATCATCTTCTACCCGATGTCGGCCCTGAACTGGATCCTGGTGGCCCTCAGTTGCGCCCTGTTCCTCGGGCTCGGCGCCTCGGGCGTGCAGATCGACCCGGTCATCTGGATGATGCTGTACGGCAACGCCTCGGCGCTCCAGATCGGCCTCTACATCTGGAACCGCCGCCACAACGTCTCGCCGCACGAGCCGGAGGGCTCCGGCGGGATCGCCGGCATGGTGATGTCCGCGCTCTCCGCGCCCATCTACGCCCGCTCGCTGATGGACGCCGTGCTGCGCCGCAAGAGCTCCTTCGTGGTGACCCCCAAGGGCGACTCGTCCAGCCCGGACACCCTCTTCGGCACCTTCCGCATCCACCTCTTCTTCATCGCCCTGTTCGGCGGCTCGCTCATATCCTCGTTCTTCAACGGGCACAGCCACCCCGCGATGATCACCTGGGCCACCCTGGCCATGCTGATCACGGCCGCGCCGATCATCGGCTGGCGCTGGACCGTACGGGCGGAGAAGAAGAAGCGCGGCCGGCGCCGCCGCTCCGGCCCGCCGGCCGCCCCGCACCCGCAGGAACGCCCGCAGTGGGCCCCGGGGACAGCCGCCGCGCCCGGCGCGCCGGGCGCGCACGCGACACCGCCGCCCGCCGACCAGACCGAGCAGATCGCCCTTGGGGGACGTAAGCCATGAGATTCCGTCCGACCCGCCGCGCCCGCCGCTGGGCCATCGGTACGACGGTGGTCCTCGCGCTCGCGGGCGCCAACGGGCCCTGGCTCTACCGGTTCTCCTCGGACCAGTACCACGAGTACAAGATCAACCAGGCGGGGTACAAGGCGGAGAACGGCCACTGGGACCTGGTCGAGATACCCAAGGAGTTCCGCCTCAACACGATCCACGCGGCGCTGCTGCACACCGGAAAGGTCCTGCTCGTCGCGGGTTCCGGCAACAACGCCAAGAACTTCGACGCGAAGAAGTTCGACACGGTGCTGTGGGACCCCGACAAGAACACCTTCAAGAAGATCCCCACGCCCAACGACCTGTTCTGCACCGGCCACACCCAGCTGGCCGACGGCCGCCTGCTGATCGCGGGCGGCACCAAGCGGTACGAGAAGCTCCAGGGCGACGTCACCAAGGCCGGCGGCCTGATGATCGTCCACAACGAGGACCCGGACAAGCCGATCACGCTGCCGGCCGGCAGCCGGTTCACCGGCAAGTCCAACGGCAAGACCTTCGTCTCCAAGGATCCCGTCCTCGTCCAGCGCGCCAAGAAGGTCTTCGACAAGAAGACCGGGAAGTTCCTGCGCACCGAGGCCGGGCTCGGGCGGATCTACGTGGAGGCCGAGGAGTCCGGCACCGAGCACGAGACCGGCACCGAGGACAACTACCGCGTCCAGGGCCTCAAGGGCTCCGACACCCGCAACGTCTACGGCATCGCGCAGAAGCTCGCCCTGGACAAGAAGGACTTCCAGGGGATCAGGGACGCGTACGAGTTCGACCCGGTGGCCGAGCGGTACATCACCGTCGACCCGATGAACGAGGCGCGCTGGTACCCCACCCTGACGACGCTCCCCGACGGCAAGGTGCTGGCCCTGTCGGGCCTGGACGACATCGGGCAGCTGGTGCCGGGCAAGAACGAGGTGTACGACCCGAAGACGAAGAAGTGGACGTACACCAAGGGGATCCGGCAGTTCCCGACCTACCCGGCGGTCTTCCTGCTCCAGAGCGGCAAGCTGTTCTACTCGGGCTCCAACGCGGGGTACGGGCCGGACGACGTCGGCCGCGACCCCGGCATCTGGGACTTCAGGAGCAACAAGTTCACCAAGATCCCCGGGCTGAGCGACCCGCTGGAGATGGAGACGTCTGGGACGGTGCTGCTGCCGCCGGCGCAGGACGAGAAGTACATGGTGATCGGCGGGGGCGGGGTCGGGGAGTCGGCCAAGGCGTCGAAGAAGACCCGCGTCGTGGACCTCAAGGACCCCCACCCGTCCTTCAAGGACGGCCCCTCCCTCTCCGACGGCACCCGCTACCCCGAGGCGTCGGTGCTGCCCGACGACACGATGCTCATCAGCGGCGGCTCCCGGGACTACCGGGGCCGGGGCGGCTCCAACCTCCACCAGGCGCGGATCTACGACGCGAAGACGGGCACGATGCGGCGGGTCGCGGACCCCGAGGTCGGCCGCAACTACCACTCCGGCTCGCTCCTGCTGCCGGACGGCCGCGTCGTCACCTTCGGCGGGGACTCGCTCTTCGCGGACAAGGACGACACGAAGCCGGGGGTGTTCGAGCAGCGGATCGAGATCTACACGCCGCCGTACCTGTACAAGGGCGGCGATTCCGCCCGGCCCGCACTCGGGCCCGGCCCCACGTCCCTGGCGCTGGGCGGGAGCGGGGTCTTCCCCACGAAGGACGCGGCCACGGTGAAGACGGCCCGCCTGATCCGCCCGAGCGCGACGACCCACGTCACGGACATCGACCAGCGGTCGGTCGCGCTGGACGTGGCGAAGACGGGGAACGGGGTACGCGTCACGATCCCGAAGAACCGGAACCTGGTGCCGGCGGGCTGGTACATGCTCTTCGTCACGAACGGGGACGGGGTGCCGTCGCGGGGGGTGTGGGTGGAGGTGCGGTAGGGGGCGGTGCGGGGGTTGCCCGGGCTTTGTCTGCGGGGCGGTGGTGGGTTGCCCGCAAGGGGGGCTGCCTGGCCTTTGTCTGCGGGACGGTGGTGGGTTGCTCGCGCAGTTCCCCGCGCCCCTTCAAGGCCCGGACTTCGACTGCCGGACGGTGGTCGGTTGCTCGCGCAGTTCCCCGCGCCCCTTAGGGCCCGGTGGTCGGCTGCGGGTTGTGCGTGGCTTGGCGCGCAGTTCCCCGCGCCCCTGGGTAGTCGGTGGCCGGGGACAGCATTCCGGGTGCGGCGGAGTACCTCAGGGGCGCGGGGAACTGCGCGAGCAACCCGGCACGGTCCGCAGACGAAAGAGGGGTTCGGGGCGCAGCCCCGTGCAGGGGCCCGGGACTCCCGGGGAAGGGGTGTGGGCTACTTCGTGTTGCGGGCCAGGGTCAGGGCGTACTCCGGCCACCACTCCCCCGCCTTGGGCCCCCCCTTGCAGTCCCCGTCCGACTCCCCCGGCCGCTTCGCCCACACATACGCGTCCACCAGCGCGTCCCCCGTCCGCGTCGTGGGCCGCTCGCCCAGGGCCCGGCCGGGCGGGTTGCACCAGGTCTGCTTGGGGTCGCCGCCCCCGTACGGCCCGTTCCCGTTGCGGCTCGTGTCGATCACGAAGTGCTTGCCGGCCAGCTTCGCGGACAGCTGGCGGCCGAAGTCCCGGCTCGCCGCCGTCGTCTGGAAGTTGGAGACGTTGACGGCGAAGCCGTCGGCCGCCGCCACCCCCGCCCGCCGCAGCGGCTCGTCCAGCGCGTCCGGCCGCTGCCACCCCGCGTTGCCCGCGTCCACGTACACCTTCACGCCCGGCTGCCGCTTCAGCCGCTCGACCGCCTTCTTCAGCAGGTCGTACCGCTCCTCCGCGAACCGCGCGGGCGTGCAGCCGTCCACCAGGTGCAGCACCGCGTCCGGCTCCAGGACCACCGTGGCGGACCGGTCGCCGATCCCCGCCGCCACCTTGTCCACCCACGCCCGGTAGGCGTCCCCGTCCGCCGCCCCGCCCTTGGAGAACTGGCCGCAGTCGCGGTGCGGGATGTTGTAGAGGACCAGCAGCGCCGTACGGTCGGCCTTGGCCGCCGCCTCGGTGAAGCCCCGCGCCTCCGACTCGGGGTTCTCCGGGCCGATCCACTCCCCGACCGGCTGCTCCGCGATCTTCGCGATCAGCGCGGCCTTGTCGTCGTCCCCGCTCTTGCGGTACGCGGCGGCCTGCTTCGCGGCGTTGCCGTCCGGATTGACCCAGAACGGATCGGTCGCCTTGGGCTGCTGCGCCACCTCCGGCTTCCCGCTGCCGTCCGGGGACGACGAGGACGACGAGCAGGACGTCAGCAGCAGGGCCGCGCCCACCGCCGCCACCGCGACCCCGGCCGCACCGGTCCGCGCACCACTGAGCACCATCCACTCCCCCTTGACGTACTTTTCCGGACGCTTCCCCCGATCCATCGTGGCACACCGCCGAGTACGCTCACGAGCCCGATCCCACCGAGCGCGCACGGAAGGCGACTTGGCGTTATCCGGCCCTAGGCCGAAAGCGCACACCGGTTCTACAGTGGTCGTATCGGCCCGTTCCCGGCCCCAGGTCGACGCCGGTCCCACCGCACCTCCCGTGGAGGTGCCGGGCTTCTCCCGCAGCCCGCGCGCCCGCGGTCGAGGACCGGCCCGGCCGGCGGCTCCGGGGGGAGCGAACCGTCGGCCGGGCCAGGTACGCAACGGACGCCGCCCGCTCAGGACTTGGCGACGGCTCATGCTCGGGCCCGGGCTCAGGACTTGGGGGACGGCGCCGGCGCGCGTACGTCCGTCAGGTAGGCCGACACCACGACGTTCGCCGTGTACGTCCGCGCCTTGCGGTCGTAGGTGCCCCCGCAGGTGATCAGCCGCAGCTCCGCGCGTCCCGCCCGGCGCGGCCCGTACACCTTGTGCGCGTCGAACCGGGCCCGCCCGAAGACCTGTACGTCGTCGATGGTGAATTCGGCGACCGACCCGTCGGTCCTGGTCACCTCGACCTTCTGGCCGGGGCGGGTGGCGCTCAGGCCGTAGAAGACGGCGGGTTTGCGCTCGGTGTCGACATGGCCGACGAGCAGCGCCGCGCCGGGCCCACCGGGCTGGACCCCGGCGCCGAACCAGCCGACCGTGCCCGGCCGGTCGTACGGCGGCGGATCGACCGCGCCCGAGGTGTCGAGGCCACGCGGCACGACGGGCGCGGTCACCCCTATGGAGGGGATCTCGACGCGCTGCGGCGGCGCCGCGGCGACCGGGTCGTGCGCGGGCGGCAGGGGTACGCCCAGCGGGCGCCCCACGGCGGCCACGTCACCGGTGGTCGGCGCCGAGCTGCCGCCCGGGCCGTCGGTCACCTCGCGGCCCCACAGCCACAGGGCGACCAGCAGGACCGCCCACGCCACGCCGGTCAGCAGCCGCCCGGAGCCGGACGTGTGCTCGCGGGACACGGCCGTGCCCGCCTCAGCCGCCGCCGCGCCGGCGGCGCGTGCTGCGACCCGCCACGGCGACCGCCGCCACAGCCGCGAGAGCCAGGCCGACCACCGCGTGCAGGGTGCCGGGACCCTGCTCGGTGGCCTGGCCCTGCGCGAGCCGCGCGGTGCCGCCGCCGCCCGCGTGGACGGGGGCGTGCGGGGTGGCGTGGTGGTCGGGGCGCTGGTCCGGGTGGTGGTCGCCGTCGTGACGGCCGTCGTGGTTGCCGTCGTGGTTGCCCTCGTGACGGCCGTCGTGGTTGCCGTCGTGGTGTCCGGAGCCGCCGTGGACGACGGTGACGCGGCCGGTGGCCTGCCCCGAACCGTCCTTGCAGTTCACCCAGATGTCGTAGGAGCGCGCCTGCGCGTCCGTGCGGATACGGGCCTGGGCGACGAGGCCCCCGTCCGCCGCCGGCCTGAAGCGCGCCTGCGAGACGAAGGCCTCCGAGGTCCCGATGGCCTGCCCGTCCTTGCACAGGCCGACCCGCAGGTCCACCTCGGCGCCCGGGGCGCTCGTGGACGGTGTCACCGTCAGCGAGCCGTGCGGCGCGGAATCCGCCGCCGCGGCGGACACGGGCATCAGGGCGGTGGCGGCCACCACAGCCGCACAGAGCGTGACCTGTCGAAAACGCATCGTGAACCTCCTGTACGAAGATTCACCCGCCACGCCGCGTTTCGCATCCCGGGCGCACCCGAACGGCTCCGCGCCGCCGGTGGAACAGGGCCCGCCCGGCGCCTAGATCAGCTCCACCAGGTCCGCGATCGAGTCCACGGTGGTGGACGGCCGGAACGGGAAGTTCTCCACGTCCTGCGGCCGGGTGAGCCCGGTCAGCACGAGGAACGTCTGCATCCCCGCCTCCAGCCCCGCCAGGACGTCCGTGTCCATCCGGTCGCCGATCATCGCGCTGGTCTCCGAGTGCGCCCCGATCGCGTTCAGCCCGGTCCGCATCATCAGCGGATTGGGCTTGCCCGCGAAGTACGGCTTCTTGCCGGTCGCCTTGGTGATCAGCGCGGCCACCGCGCCGGTCGCGGGCAGCGGTCCCTCGGCCGAGGGACCGGTCTCGTCGGGGTTGGTGCAGATGAACCGCGCACCGCCGTTGATCAGCCGGATCGCCTTGGTGAGCGCCTCGAAGCTGTACGTACGGGTCTCGCCCAGCACCACGTAGTCCGGCTCGTGGTCGGTCAGGACGTAACCGATGTCGTGCAGCGCGGTGGTGAGCCCGGCCTCGCCGATCACGTACGCCGTGCCGCCGGGCCGCTGGTCGTCCAGGAACTTCGCGGTGGCCAGCGCCGAGGTCCAGATGTTCTCCACCGGCACGTGCAGACCCATGCGGGCGAGGCGGGCCTGGAGGTCGCGGGGGGTGTAGATGGAGTTGTTGGTCAGGACCAGGAAGGGCTTGCCGGAGTCCTTGAGCCCCTTCAGGAAGGCGTCCGCACCTGGGATCGGGATGCCCTCGTGGATGAGGACTCCGTCCATGTCGGTGAGCCAGGATTCGATCGGCTTGCGCTCGGCCATGGGGCGGACTCTCCTGCGGTGTGCGATGGGGTGAGCTGGGCGGGGCCGGGTGCACCGCGCTGTGCCGTCCGACAGCGCCCAGCCTAGTCAGGAACCGGCGGGTTTCACCTGGCCGATCACCGGCGACCCCGCCCGCCCGCCGCGCCGGGCGGCCGGCCGCGGAGCCGGGCCGCCCCCGCGTCAGCGCCGCCGCAGCCGCCACGCCCCCGCGGCCAGCGCCCCACCCCCGAGCAGCAGAGCGGCGGCCGCGCCCCCGGAGGGGAGCCGGAACCCCGTACGTGCCAGCTCCGGCGGCCCCGCGAGCTGCGGCATCTCCGGTTCCGGGTCCGGTTCCGGGTCCGGTTCCGGGTCCACCGGTCCGATGCCGAACCGGTAGCCCCCGGACTCCCCGACCCACTCCCCGTCGTCCCCGCGCCGCTGCACCACCGCCGCGTTCGCGGTGACCTCGTTGGGCCGGGTGTCGGCGGTGAACCCGAGCCGGACCTTCACGGTCACGGTCTCCCCCGCGCCGATCACGAACCCGGGGAACCCGTCGTCGAACACCCCGATGTGCTCGTCCGCGTCCGTCCGCTCGAAGGGGACGGGGTGCGCGCGGCCCGCCGACGTGTCGAAGAACTCCAGCTTCGCCTGGGAGTCCTTGAGCGTCCGGTCCCGGTCGACCAGGACGACCACCGGGTGGATGTTGCGGCAGGTGTGCGCGGTGGTGTTGGTGAGGTCCACGTACCAGAGCTGGGCGCCGCCGCCGGGGACGTACTCCGCCGGCCCTCCGTGGATCCGGGTGTCCACGGGGAAGTCGGCCCCGGCCCGGTCCCCGCAGACGGGCTGGTTGGCGGCGGAGAGCAAGGCGTGCCCCTGCCGCCCCCGCGGTTCGCTCTCCTCGGCCGCCGCAACCGAGGGCGCGGACAGCGCCGTGGCCGCGGTGACGGAGAGGGCGAGGGCGTTGCGCAGTCGCATGGGGGACCTCTGCTGCTCGCGGGCGTACGTGCTCAGGGACCCTGCCACGGCCACCCGGCGGCCCGGCCCAGCCACGCCCGCCGACCCCGCGAAACCGACCCGATCAGCCCAATATCGGACTGTACGATCAGCGGCGCTGTTGGCGATCAGCGGCCCTGTGGATGGCGTGGTCCCGGGCGCTTGCCCGTGCTCCCTGACCGGCGACGGCGACGGCGACGGCGACGGCGACGGCGACGGCGACGGCGACGGCGACGGCGACGGCGACGGCGACGGCCGGGAACGCCTGGTGCCGCCACACCGTTGCGGTACTAGGGCTGGTCGTGCCGTTCCCCGCGCCCCTTCACGGACACGGGCGCCCCCGCCCCGTGCCCGAACACCGGCCCCAGGATCAGCCGCGCCGCGCCCTCCGCCACCGCGTGGGGGCCGCCGGGGGCCACCGACACCGGGACCGCGCGCGCGTCGCCGCCCCGGCGGGCCCGCTCCTCCAGGACCGCCTTCACCCCCCGGACGAAGCCGTCCCGCGCGCCCATGACCGTACGGCCGCCGAGCAGGACGCGGTCGATGTCCAGCAGGCCGACGAGGTTCGCGGCGCCGACGCCCAGGAAGCGGGCGGCGGCGGCGATGTCGCCGCGGGCCACCGACGACAGGCACAGCGCCTCGATGCAGCCGCGCGCGCCGCAGTCGCAGGCGGGGCCGCCGAGCAGGATCGTCTGGTGGCCGAACTCGCCCGCGCCGGTCCGTGCGCCGCGCAGCAGGGTGCCGCCCAGGACGAGGCCCGCGCCCAGGCCCGTACCGAGGTGGAGGTAGGCGAAGGAGTCGGCGGGGCCGCGCAGGGCGACGCCGAGGGCGGCGGCGTTGGTGTCCTTGTCGAGGACGACCGGCAGGCCCAGGCGCGCGGCGAGCGCGTCGCGCAGCGGGAAGCCGTTCCACTGGGGGAAGCCGGTGACGCGGTGGAGCACCCCGGTGTGGTGGTCGAGGGGGCCGGGGCTGGCCACGCCGACGCCGAGTATCGGGCGGCCCCCGATCAACGCGGCGGCCTCGTCCGCCGCGGCCCCGACCACGGTGTCGTGGCCCGCGCCGAGGTCCAGCGGCACGGTCCGCGCGCCGACCAGGGTGCCGGCCAGGTCGACCAGGACCGCGGTGAGTTCGTCGCGGTCCAGGTGCAGCCCTATCGCGTGCCCGGCGGAGGGCACCAGCTTGAGCACCGTGCGCGGCTTGCCGCCGGTGGAGGCGCGGCGGCCCGCCTCGGTCGCCGTCCCCTCCGCCCGCAGCCGCGCGGTGATCTTGCTGACGGCCTGCGGGGTGAGGCCGGTCCGCTCGGCGAGCTCCAGTCTGCTGATGCCGGCCTCCCCGGCCGTCCGCAGCAGATCGAGCACCAGCGCGGCGTTGTGGCTGCGCAGGGCCGGCAGGTTGGCTCCCGAGTTGCTCCTGTTCACGCCTCCATTGTCTCCTGCGCTTGCACTTTGGCAACAGCGTTGCTTAAGTGGGTCCCATGAACGCTCGTACGGACACTGACCTCCGCGTCGGACTCGTCGGCTACGGCCTGGCGGGCTCCGTCTTCCACGCCCCGCTGATCGCCGCGACCGAGGGGCTGGCCCTCGACACGGTCGTCACGTCCAGCCCGGAGCGCCGGGCGCAGGCCCGCGCCGAACACGGCGACGGGCTGCGGTTCGCGGCGTCCCCGGACGAGCTGCTCGACGCCGGTCTCGATCTGATCGTGATCGCCTCCCCCAACAAGACGCACGTGCCGATCGCCACCGCCGCCCTCAAGGCCGGCCTCCCGGTCGTCGTCGACAAGCCCCTCGCGGGCACGGCCGCCGAGGCGCGGGAACTCGCGGCGCTCGCCGAGGAGCGCGGCCTGCTGCTCTCGGTCTTCCAGAACCGCCGCTGGGACAACGACTTCCTGACCCTGCGCGCCCTGCTCGCCGCCGGTGAACTCGGCGAGGTCCAGCGCTTCGAGTCCCGCTTCGAGCGCTGGCGCCCGCAGCCCAAGGGCGGCTGGCGCGAGTCGGGCGACCCGGCGGAGATCGGCGGCCTGCTGTACGACCTGGGCAGCCACCTCGTCGACCAGGCCCTGGTCCTGTTCGGCCCGGCGCTGCGGGTGTACGCCGAGGCCGACGTCCGCCGTCCGGGCGCCCAGGCCGACGACGACACCTTCATCGCGATCACCCACGCGGGCGGGGTGCGCTCGCACCTCTATGTGAGCGCCACGACCGCCCAGCTCGGCCCCCGCTTCCGGGTGCTCGGCTCCGCCGCGGGGTACGTCAAGTACGGCCTCGACCCCCAGGAGTCGGCCCTGCGCGAGGGCCTGCGGCCCTGCACCGGCGAGCCGTGGGGCCTGGAGCCCGAGGAGATGTGGGGCCGCGTCGGCTCCGGTGGCCCCGCCCGGGCTTTCGGCGCCGAGTCCCGGCAGGGTGGGGACGGCGAGCGTGCCGTCCCCACCCTGCCGGGCGACTACCCCGCGTACTACACGGCGATCGCCACCGCCCTGCGCGAGGGCGGCGAACCGCCGGTCACCGCGCAGGAGGCGGCGGCGGCCCTGGACGTCCTGGAGGCGGCGCGCCGCTCGGCGCGCGAGGGCGTGACGGTGGAGGTGGCGCTGTGACGGCCCCGGCGACCTCCCCGTCCTTCACGGTCCCCGAACTGGAGGCGCAGGAGGCCGAACTGGAGCTCCCGCGGTTCACGTACGAGGACGCGTGGGCGCTCGGCTCGCTGCTGCGGGAGCTGGCGGTGGCCCGCCGTGCTCCGGTGACGATCGACATCCACCGGGGCGCCCAGCAGCTCTTCCGCTGCGCCCTGCCGGGCTCGACCCCGGACAACGACGCCTGGGTCGACCGCAAGCGCCGCGTCACCGAGCGGTACGCGGCCGCCTCGTACCTGGTCGGCGCCCGCTTCCGCGCCAAGGACACGACGTTCGAGGCGTCCTCGCGCCTGGACCCCGACACGTACGCGGCCCACGGCGGCTCGTTCCCGCTGCGGGTCACGGGCACGGGCGTCATCGGCACGGTGACGGTCTCGGGCCTGCCGCAGGTGGAGGACCACGCGCTGGTGGTGGAGGGGTTGCGGCGGTTCAAGGACGAGCGGGGCCGGGGCTGACCGGGGGTTCGGGGGGCGGGGGTGTGGTGTCGCGCGTTCGCCCGGTGAGCGGGTGACCAGGTGACCGGGGCGCGGTGTCGCGCGTTCGCCCGGTGGCCAGGTGACCGGGTGGGGCGCCGCCTGGCTTGGGCGCCCCGCACCCCCGACTCGCTGCGAGGCGGGGGTGCGGGGACCTGGCACCGAGCGGGCGGGCACGGTCCGCCGCCGCGAGCGGAGGGGGCCCCGCCGGGCCCCCTCCGCCCTCCCGGCCGCGGGCCGCGTCCGCGCGCCGCGCCTACGCGTCCTTCAGCTCCTGGCGCTGCCGCCCCAGCCCCTCGACTTCCAGTTCCACGACGTCCCCTGCCCGCAGATACGGCTTGGGCTCCGGCTGCCCCATGGCGACGCCCGCCGGGGTCCCGGTGTTGATGATGTCGCCGGGGTACAGGGTCATGAACCGGCTCACGTACCGCACGACCTCCGCGACCGGGAAGATCTGGTCCGCGGTGGAGCCGTTCTGCCTGAGCTCTCCGTTGACCCACAGCCGCAGCGACAGCGCCTGCGGGTCCGGCACCTCGTCCCGGGTGACCAGCCAGGGCCCCAGCGGGTTGAACGTCTCGCAGTTCTTGCCCTTGTCCCAGGTGCCGCCGCGCTCGTTCTGGAACTCGCGCTCGGACACGTCGTGCGACACCGCGTACCCCGCGACGTACGCCAGCGGGTCCTCGTCGTCGGCCACATAGCGGGCCGTGCGCCCGATGACGATCGCGAGCTCGACCTCCCAGTCGGTCTTCACCGACCGGCGCGGCACCAGGACCGTGTCGTACGCCCCGATCACCGTGTCCGCCGCCTTCAGGAAGACGACCGGCTCGGCCGGGATCGCCGCCCCGGTCTCGGCCGCGTGGTCGTGGTAGTTCAGCCCGATGCACACGACCTTGCCGATCCGGGCGACCGGCGGGCCGACGCGCTGCCCGGCCGCGTCGAGCGCGGGCAGCACACCGGTGTCGGCCGCGGCCCGTATCCGGTCCAGGGCGAACTCGTCGGCGAGCAGGTCGCCGTCGATGTCCGCCACGAGCCCGGACAGGTCCCGCAGGGTCCCGTCGGCGGCGAGCAGCGCGGGGCGCTCACTGCCCGACGTGCCTACGCGCAGCAGCTTCATGGTCTGTCTCCCTAGGTCGAGCCTGGCCCGGCCGATGGGTGGCGGCCATCGGAAGGATCGTTCGATCCTCCAAGGTCGAGGTCCACTCGGCAAGACCCCGTTCACACACTGGACCGTTACGCGCCGGTAACCGCAGGATGCCCCTCCGGCGCTAGGGGGCTTCTGATGCCTCGGTCGTCTTCGGTGCCTCCGACGCCTTCAGTGCCTTCGGTGCCTGCGCCATATCCCGGTACAGATACGCCCGCTCAAGCGCCGACCAGGTCGTACTGGTCACCACGTACAGCGCGGCGGCCAGCGGCACGACCGCCACCGTGATCAGCGTGCCGAACGACATCAGCGGCATGAGCTTCGTCATCACTCCCAGCCCCGGCAGGCCCTCCTGCTGGTCGGCCGGGACCAGCGGCTGGGTGGCGAGCTGCCGCTTCGTACGGCTGTAGGTGAAGGTGGCGACCCCGGCGACGAAGACGAACAGAGCGAGGTAGACGAGCCCCTGGCCGCCCAGGGGTCCGCCGTGCCCGAGGGCGTCCGCCCAGTGGCCGCGCAGCGGGGCGGACAGCAGGGTGTGGTCGAGCAGCGCGGTGTGGCCGGAGTGGGAGAAGAGCTGGTAGAGGAGGAAGAACGCGGGCAGTTGGAGCAGGCTCGGCAGACACCCGGAGAACGGCGACACCTTCTCCGCCGCGTGCAGCTCCGCGACCGCCTTGCGCAGCCGCTCGGGGTCCTTGCCGTGCTTCTTGCGCAGCTCGGCCAGGCGCGGCTGGAGCTTGGCGCGGGCCTGCTGGCCCCGGGCGGCCTGCCGGGACAGGGGATGCACGGCGAGCCGGACGAGCAGGGTGAACAGCACGATCGCGGCGGCGGCCGCGGAGCCGTGGAAGGCCGGCTGGACGAGGTCGGCGAGGCGCTCGACCAGACTGGCGAACACGTCGAACACGGACATGCCGAACATGGACATGGGGAAAGCCTCCGGAGTCACGTCTGGGGGCGCGCGGACGCGAGGTGTGCGTAGGCGCGCGGGACAGAACGGCGCGACGGCCGGGCGGAGGGCGTAAGGAAAAGAGGGAACGCACCCCGAGGAACCCCGGAAAGGGGAGGACACAGGGGGAAAGGAGCGCAGCCCTACGCGGCGGCCGTCAGGGCGAGGCCGCCGGGAGCCCGGGGCCGAGGCCGCCCGGAGGCGTCCGGATCGCGCTGCGGCAGGAAGGCGGTGCGCCGCTCCCGGTCCCGTATCGCGGTACGTATGCGCGTACGCGGCACGGTGGGAACGGCTCGGGAGGCGAGCAGTGCGCAGACGGCGAGGGCGGAGCCGGCCGCGGCGGTGGCGGCGAGGGCGACGGCGCCGGAGAGCATGGCGCCGTTGGCGAGGAGCAGCTCGGCGAGAAGGAAGAGGAGCAGGGCGAGGGCGCAGCGCACGGACGCCATGCGGTTGCCGCTCATGCTTCCCCCCACCCGTACACACCCGCGTACACGCGCTCGCACGCACGCATCCCTACGCGTCCGAAAGTTCAGAACGCACCCTCATGCCAGAACGCCTGTCCGACTCCTGGCTCTTCTCACGTTATACACGACGGCTCGGACAATCAGCGCGGTCGCGTGGAGGCGAGCCTGCCCCACACGACGAGCCGGTACCGGGAGGTGAACTCCGGGGTGCAGGTGGTGAGGGTGACGTAGTACCCGCGCTCGCCGTACCCGTAGGCGGTACGGACGGCACTGCGCGGCACGGGCGCGATCACTCCGCCGTCCCGCGCGGAGGTCTCGGGGAGGATCTTGTCCACCAGGTAGGTGAAGACGGCCTCCCGGGTCTCGACGACGATCCGGTCCCCGGCCCGCAGCCGGTCGAGGTGGCGGAAGGGTTCGCCATGGGTGTTGCGGTGCCCGGCGAGCGCGAGGTTCCCGGCCCGGCCAGGCTGCGCGGTCCCGGCGTAGTGCCCGACGTACCCCTTGTCGAGGACGCCGTGCTTGCTGATCCCCTCGGCGATGGGGGCGGTGACGCGGAGGGAGGGGAGGCGGAGGACGGCGTAGGGGCGGTCGGGGCGGGGGCGGGCCGAGGGGGCGGGCCCGGGGGCGGGGGCGGAGGGCTCCGAGGAGCCCGGGGCCGGGGGAACGGCGGACGCGACGGCTCCGGCGGGCGCGGCCCCGACGCGCGCCCCCTCCCCCGCCCCGGGGTCCGGCCCCTCCCACTGCTGTTCCAGGGACCGCACGGTCTGCCGGGCCTCGTGCCGGGCCGCGCGGTTGGTCCACCACAGCTGGTGGGCGACGAGCAGGAGGAGGACGAGCCCGAGCGTGACGACGGCTTCCGCACCGCCCCAGAGGACGCGCCCGAGGGGGCGGAGGCGGGACGGGGTACGGGTACGAACACGGATGCGCGTACGAGTATGGGGGGAGGACGCTCGCACACGGCGTACGAACCGGCGGGTGGCGCGCACGGGGGCGGCCCGCCACCGCGAGCGCCCCTGAACGACCACGGGTATCCGCACGCGCGCACCATAAGGGCTGCCCCGTCAACTCACCAGGGCCGGAACACCCCTCCGCTTGGACCCCGCACAGCAGTACGGTGTCCCTCATGCGCCCCGACACTCCTGCCGATCACACGGATCACACCGCCGAAGCCGAGCGTCTGCTGCGCACCGCAGCGCAGTACCCCGAGGACCACGAGCCCCTCCTGCTCCAGGCCGCAGCCCATCTGGAGCTGTCCGGCAACCGCGAGCGGGCCACGACGCTCTACGACCGCCTGCTGGCCGCCGACCCCGAGCAACCGGCGTTGATCAAGGCCTTCAAGGCGGCGAACCTCTGGGAGTACGGCCACGAGGCCGAGGCGCGGGCGATCATCGAGGGCGTGCGCGGTTCGGCGCCCCGGGACCCGGCCGCGTGGGAGATCGTGGCGGAGACGCTGGAGACGCACGACGAGCTGGACGCGGCGCACGCGACCCTGACGACGGCGCTCACGCTCCTGCTCCCCGCCGACGACCCGACGGCGGACATCCCGTACCCCACCCAGTCCCTGCTGACGGCCCGCCACCGCGTACGCCGGCTGCTCGCCCTGGACCACGACGCCTGGGACGAGCTGGCGGACCGCCTGCACCGCGCCGAGATCACCCTGGACGAACTCCACGACCCCAAGCGCCTGTGGTCGCTGGGCTCGGACGACCCGGCCGAGCTGAAGGCGGAACTGGCCCGGCTGCGTACGGAGTTGGGCACGGCACGGGCGGCCCTGTCGCGCCCGTTCCCGGTGGCGGTCCTGCACTGGCCGGCCCCCGAGCTGGACGAACTGCTGGCGGCCTACCCCGACTTGGCGACGGAATACCCGACGTACGACGCCCACCTCCTGGACATCGAGGCGTCCTTGCGCGAACTGTCGGCGACGGGCACGGCGAACCTGGGCATCGTCAAGGGCACAGTCCCGTCCTACGAAGCCTTCGCAGCATCGGAATCCTCCTCCCCCTCCAACGCGGACCTCCTCCCCCAGTACGCCACAACCCTGGCGGCCCGAGGCCGAGCGGTGGAGTGGCCGCCGCGGCGGGGGGAAGGGTGCTGGTGCGGGTCTGGGCGGGGGTATGGGGAGTGCCACGGGGAGGCGTGACGGCGCTGTCGGGGATGTCAGTGGCCTTTGTTACAACTGAGTCGCACGAAGCCGATTGACCAGCGACCCAGGGAGAGACCGTGACGGACTCGGGGGATGTCACACAGCCGATCACCGGCGTGTACGAAAAGCTGATCACGCAGCAGGTCCAGGAACAGATCGATGACCTGACCACCATCGGGTGGAAGGTCGTCGACGCCGAGGTCAGTCCCGAGTCTTCGCCCCATGTGCTCGCGCGGTTCGTGGCCGCGGCCGTGCAGCGGAAGTTGCGGGAGCTTCCGCAGGACAAGCAGGTGGCCGCGGCCAACCGCATCATGGCGTCCTTCTCCTCGTTGGCCGCCGATACCGAAACCCCGGCGCCATCAGGCGCTGTCCCCTCTGGGTCTGCGGTGGCGGAGCCAAGCCCGGCCCCCGAGGATCTCATCGTCGACGGGCCGCGCCAGCTGCTTGCCCTCGCCGAGCAGGAGGCGCCAGGCGTGTATGCGATGCGCCCGCTAACGCCTCTTTCCGAGACGGCCCTCCTCACCAATGCGCCCGAAGACCCCAGCTTGGGCAGCGAATTGCGAGCCGAGCTGGCCACCGCTGACCGTGTCGATCTGCTCTGCGCCTTCGTGAAGTGGTACGGCCTCCGTGTGCTGGAAGGCTCGCTGCGCGCAGCCAAGGATCGCGGCGTGCCCATCCGAGTCATCACAACGACCTACATGGGGGCCACCGACCGGCACGCGCTCGACCGACTGGTGCGGGAGTTTGGTGCCGAGGTTCGAATCAACTACGAGATCCGCTCCACCCGACTGCACGCCAAGGCTTGGCTATTTCGACGCAACACCGGCTTCGACACCGCGTACGTCGGCAGCTCCAACCTGTCCAAGGCGGCGCTGCTCGACGGCCTGGAATGGAACGTGCGGCTGTCCTCGGTCGCGACCCGCGATGTCCTTAACAAGTTCGAGTCCACCTTCGATGCGTACTGGAACAGCAGCGCGTTCGAGTTGTACGACCCGGATACGGACGCGGAGCGCTTGGATGAGGCGCTCGGCATGGCGGGCGGCACCACTAGCTCTGCTGAGACGCCCATCAGCTTGTCCGGGCTCGAAGTGCGCCCCTTCGCGCATCAGCGGGACATGCTGGAGCGGCTCACTATCGAACGGGAGGTCCACGGCCGCCACCGCAACCTGCTGGTGGCGGCTACCGGCACCGGCAAGACAGTCATGGCCGCGCTGGACTACCGGGATCTACTCCGCAGTATGGGCAGGGACCTACGGCTGCTTTTCGTGGCACACCGCAAGGAGATCCTCAAGCAGTCCCGGCGCACCTACCGCGAGGTTCTCGACGACGCCTCTTTCGGGGAGCTCCTCCACAACGGTGAGCAGCCGCGCGAGTGGAAGCACGTCTTCGCGAGTGTCCAGTCCCTTAACCAGCAGCGCTTGGCAGCGCTGGACCCGACCCATTTCGATGTCATCGTCATAGATGAATTCCACCATGCGACGGCGAATACCTATCGGCAGGTGATCGATCACTTCGCACCAGCCGAACTGCTTGGTCTGACGGCGACGCCCGAGCGCATGGACGGGCTGAACGTCCAGGACGAGTTCTTCGATGGTCGCATCGCAGCCGAAATGCGCCTGTGGGAAGCGCTGGACAACGATCTACTGTGCCCGTTCCACTACTTCGGCATCGCGGACGGCACCGACCACAAGGCGCTGACCTGGAAGGGGGGATCATACGACGTTGCCGAGTTGGGTAGTCTCTACACCGGCAACGAAGCACGCGTGCGACTGGTCATCAAGGCGATACAGCAGAAGATCGCTCACCCCGAGTCCATGCGCGCGCTCGGTTTCTGCGTGACCAAGGCGCATGCGCACTTCATGGCCAGTTGCTTCCATAAGGCCGGTATCAAGGCCGTCGCCCTCGACAGCGATTCAACTCCTGCCGACCGGGATGACGCACTGGCCGCACTGCGCACGGGCTCGCTCCAAGTGATTTTCTCTGTCGACCTTTTCAACGAAGGACTGGACATCCCGGAGGTCGACACCCTGCTGCTCCTGCGACCGACGAACAGTGCGACGGTCTTCCTTCAGCAGTTGGGTCGCGGTCTACGTCGCACTCCTGATAAACCGGTGCTGACTGTCCTTGACTTCATCGGTGAGCACCGCGCCGAATTCCGCTTCGAAGAGCAGTTCCGCGCCCTGACGGGCCTGTCCCGCAACCGTCTGGTTGAGAACCTGGAACGGGACTTCCCTCAGCTCCCTTCCGGCTGTCAAATCATGCTCGAACGCGTCGCCAAGGACATCGTCCTGAACAATGTCCGCACGCAGCTCAAGGCAGGCATCAAGGTCCTGGCATCTGAAGTGAAGCACTTCGCCCAGGTAGGCCTGTCGGGCTATCTCACCGAGAGCCGCCGGGAGATCAAGGAACTCTACAAGGGCTCCAACTCTTGGACGGGGACATTGCGATACGCGAAGCTCCTCCCGGAAGACGCACCGCCCGGCGAGGAGCAGCTCCTCAAGCGCGTGTACGCCTTTCTGCACGCCGACGACCGCGAGCGTGTAGAGGCATACACACGAATGCTGGAAGACGATGCGCCCGCATACGCCGAGCTGGACACCAAACAACAGGGCTATGCCCGCATGCTCTTCTTCAACCTCTGGGACAAGGCGGGCGGCTTCTCCAGTTACCAGGAGGGACTCGATTCCCTGCGCGAACAAGCCGCCCTTCGCAGTGAGATCCGCCAGGTTCTGGCTCACATCCACGACCGCACGGACCACCTCCCGCTCGACCTGCCAGCGCCCCACCACGAGCTCCCGCTGAAAATCCATAGCTCGTACAACCGCTCGGAAATCCTTGCCGCTCTCGGCGTGGCCCGACTCGGTGGGCAAATGCCTGGGTCCTTCTCTCAAGGCGTTACCTGGGTGGACGCCCTCAAAACGGACGCGCTGTTGATCACGCTGGAGAAGAACGAGAAGGACTTCGCCCCCTCCATCCGCTACAAGGACTTCGCCCTCAGCCCCACACAGTTCCACTGGGAGTCACAGAGCACCACATCGGCGGACTCCCCCACAGGGCGGCGGTACCAGCACCACGTCGAAAAGGGCAGCCACGTGATGCTTTTCATGCGCCGCTACAAGGAAACCGACATCCGCAAGTCCCAGCCGTGGATGCTGCTGGGGCCGGCGACTTACGTGGGTCACGAGGGCAGCAAGCCCATGGCTATAACGTGGCGGCTTCACAACGAGCTACCGGCCGACGTCTGGACGTACGCCCACATCGCGGCGAGCTGAGTCAGCACTCCTGACGTCATGAAGCTGCCACTTCGCAGCGCGTTAACGCCTGGTCCAGTGTGTCGCTCAGGTCGCAGCCGTGTGCTCGCAACCAGTCGAGGAGGTCCGCGATGATCTGGATCGCGGTCTCCTCCGCGAGGGCCACGCTGAACGACGTGGCATCTCCCCCGGCTGCGTGGTGGTCGAGGTAGCAGTACAGCGATAGCAGAGCTTCGGCCGTGTCAACGCCGGGCTCTGCGATGTGACCGTCTGCGGAGGGGAGCCCGGTGGCGAGCTCACACCACGTCACCTTGGACTCCGCGCGCAGGACGACACCCCATCGCGTCGCCACCGCAGCCACCAGCGCCATGCCTCTCCCCGACTCGTCGCCCTCCGTGGCCGCGAGAAGGGTTGGCAGCGCCCGGGCGTCCGGGTCCGTGACTTCGAGGCGCAGGGACCCGCCGCGCATCGAGACGGCGAGGGTCGTCGGCGTCCCCCGCCCGACATGCGTGATGACGTTCGTGACCAGCTCCGTCACACACAGCTGAGCAGCGTCGATCATGTGCGGCAGGCCCCAGACGCCCAGATGTAACCGCATCACGTTCCGCAGTCCCCGCAGTTCCTCGGGCTCCGCCAGGAACGGCAGATGCCACGGCTTCCTGGGGACCTTGAACCGGCATTCAGTCACACCATCACCCTCTCAGTGCCGCTCGACGATGGTTCGAGCATGGCAGCGCAACCATCCCGTCATGCAATTTGCACGGAGGGATTCCCACGATCGAGCGATTGTCAGCACCCCTCTCTTCCACAGAGACTGAACGCCCGCTACAGGACATGGAGTTGCCGTGGCCGAATCCCCTACGGCTCGTCGCCGCCGCCTAGCCATCGAGCTCAAGAAGTTGCGCGAGCTCAGTCGGTTGACCTGCAACCAGGTAGGAGAGGCACTCAGCTGGAGTGGCTCGAAGGTGAACCGGTTGGAAACGGGAAGCGGCCGTGTCCAGCCTTCCGACGTCGACGTTCTGTGCCGCTACTACGGCACCAGTGACGAACTACGCGAACTCCTCATGACGCTGGCCAAGGATTCAAAGCAGCGGGGCTGGTGGCAGGCACACGGAACCGGAGTCCCGCGTTGGTTCGCCGGATACGTGGGCTTCGAGCAGGCGGCATCCAGCCTGCGGCAGTACCAATGCGAGTTCGTCCCGGGCCTGATGCAGACCCCCGAGTACGCAGCGGAGTTGCACCTCGCCACGAACCAGTTGTCGACGGAGGATCTCGCACGGGCAGTGAAGGTCCGCACGGAACGGCAGAGCCTCCTCACCAAGGCATCAGCTCCTGACGCTTGGTTCATCGTGCACGAGAGCGTGCTGCGCCATGTCATCGGAGACAGGAAGCTCATGCGGGATCAGCTCGAACGGATGCTAGCGGTTGGCGAGTTGGGCAACGTGACGTTGCAAGTGCTGCCGTTCACCGCAGGCAGCTACCCTGCGACCGGCGCCTTCACCATCCTCGGGTTCCCCGAGCAGGAAGACCCCGACCTCGTCTACCGAGATGGTCTGACCGATGCCACCTATCTGGAGACGCAGCATGATGTAGGGCAGTACACCAAGGCCTTCGATCATCTTCGGGCTCTCGCATCAAGCCCGTCTCGTTCAACCGCTCTGATCAGGGGCGTAATGGAGGAGCACTCGCGATGACCACCACACACTCTTCGAGCGACATGCGGTGCACGCGCACCAGTGGCCCATGGTTCAAGAGCAGCTACAGCAACGGCTCCGGCGGCGAGTGCGTCGAGGCCGCCTTCCTCGCCCCCGGTGCAGCCATACGCGACTCCAAGCGCCCCCAGGGCCCCCGCCTCGCCTTCAGCGGCCCCGCCTGGCAAACCTTCACCACCGCCCTTCGCCAAGACCGCCTCCCCGTTGACTGAGGCCCCCCGTTAGCCTCGGAGGGGACAGACCACAGAGGCGCAGGAGGCACAACATGGCCAAGGTTCCGGCAGCAGTGATCGCCGCGGGTGGGCTTGTGGGTGGGTATGCCACCGCTCGGTTCACCAAGAAGCGGCCCCTCGGTGGGGTGGCGCTCGCCGCCGCGGGGGCCCTCGCCGCGCGGGAGTGGAAGCAGGCCGCCGGGACCAAGGCCGCCGTCGGGCTCACCACGGCCTACGTCGCCGCGTTCGCCGGGTCGCACCCGCTCGCCAAGAAGGTCGGCGCCTGGCCGTCCGTGTTCGCCGTGGCCGGTGGGGTTGCTGCCGCATCCTGGGCCGTGACCCGCAAGGCCGGATAGCGCCGCCCGGGAAAATGTCCCGCCGCATCCGGGAACCGTATGAACGCCCCGGACGACTCGTACGTACGTAAAGGTGCACACTGCGACTCCCCGCAGGATGAACCCCTCGGGCGCGTGGCCACGCAGAGCAGGGACAGGACTGCGGTCACGCGTCCGGCAGGGGAGCCCTCGGCACGGGAGTCGGACCGTGCCGGACAGGGTGCCGGATTCCCGGGGTGCCGGATTCCCAGGTGTTGGATTCCGGGGCCGCCCGGGCACCCGCCCCGCACCCCGAAGACCGCTAACCCCTACCCCCCGACCCCCCGCGCCACCGCAAAGATCACCACTCCCGCCAGTGCCCCCACCACGGTCCCGTTGATCCGGATGAACTGGAGGTCGCGGCCGATGTGGGCCTCGATCTTCTTTGAGGTGTCCGCCGCGTCCCAGGAGCGGACCGTGTCCGTGATCAGGGACGTGATCTCCGTGCGGTACGTGGAGACCACGTACGCCGCCGCGTCCTGGACCCAGCCGTCCACCTTCGCCTGGAGGCGGGTGTCCGTGGAGAGGCGGGCGCCCAGGGACAGCAGGGACGCCCTCGCCCGCAGGCGCAGCTCGCTGCGTTCGTCCTCCGCCGCCGCGATGATCATCGAGCGGACCGAGGACCACGCCGAGGCGATCACGTCCTGGACCTCGGGGCGGGCCAGGACGTCGGACTTCAGGCGCTCCACCTTCGCGCGCGTGTCCGTGTCCGACTGGAGGTCGGAGGCGAAGTCCGCCAGGAAGCGGTCCAGGGCCCCGCGCGCCGGATGGCCCGGCATGTCGCGCATCTCGGTGACGAAGCGGAGCAGCTCCTTGTAGACGCGCTCGCCGACCTTCTTGTCCACGAAGCGGGGGGTCCAGCCGGGAGCGCCGCCCTGGACCGCCTCCATCACCGAGTCCCCGTGCAGCACCAGCCAGTCGTGCGCCCGCGCGCACACCAGGTCCACCACCCGGCGGTGGCCCCCGTCCGCGACCACCTTCTCCAGGGTCTTGCCGATGCCCGGCGCGATCTCCGCCGCGTCCGCCCGGCGCGTGATCGCCTCGCCCACCACCGCCTGGACGTCCGAGTCCCGCAGGACCGTGAGCGCGCCGCGCAGGGCCGTAGCCAGCTCGGACGTGACCCGGTCCGCGTGGGAGGGGTCCGCCAGCCAGGTGCCCATCCGGGCGCCTATGCCCAGTGCCCCCAGCCTCGTGCGCACGACCTCCGGGGAGAGGAAGTTCTCCCCCACGAACGCGCCCAGCGACACGCCCAGCTGGTCCTTCTTGTTCGGGATGATCGCCGTGTGCGGGATCGGCACGCCCAGGGGGTGGCGGAACAGCGCCGTCACCGCGAACCAGTCCGCCAGCGCGCCCACCATCCCGGCCTCCGCCGCCGCCGCGACGTACGCCGCCCAGGGGCCCGCGCCCGAGCGGTCCGCCCAGGTCGCCAGGGCGAAGACCACCGCCACCAGAAGCAGCAGGCCCGTCGCCGTGGCCTTCATCCGGCGCACGCCCCGGCGTTTCTCCTCGTCCGCCGCCGTGTACGAGAACGCGGACGTCAGGCCGGCGGCAGGCGGGGGCGACGCGTCCGGTCCCTCCCGGTCGCCCGCCCTGGTCGCTCCACTACGTTCCATCGCTCCGCCCGTCCACACTGACCACCGCCCGCGCACGCGTCTCCCGTACGCCATCGTCCCTACCTGAGTGACTCCCGGGGCACATGTCGAGTTCCCGCACGTCGCGTTCTCATTCGAAGGGGTGATCCGGAGAAGGGGCCCGGAGGAGGGGGGTCCGGCGGGGATCCGGAGGGAGGACCCTTCACCGGGACCGGGACCGGGGCTAGGGCCCGGGCCGGGACCGTGGCTAGGGCCCGGACCGGGACCGTGGGCGGCCGGGTGCGTCAGCGCAGTTCCTTGCGCTGGTCGTCGCCGCGCCCCCGCTTCCCCGCCTTCCGCGGCTTCCGCTTCACGTCGATGCCGCCCATCAGGGCGAACCCCGTCACCGTCACCGTCGGCGAGCCCGGGGTGCCCTCGCCTGTCGCCCTGTCGCCGAAGCCGCCCATCAGGCCGAAGCCGCGCACCCGCACCGTCAGCTCGGGCGGGACCGTCACCCCCATCCCGCCCATCAGCGTGAAGCAGCGGATCACCGTCTGGGCGGACTCGAAGCGGGCCTCGCGCAGGTCGATCTCGCCGCCGCCCCACATCGCGAACGCGGTGAACGTGCGGCCGACCGTCCACGTACCCCGGCGTCCGAACCCGCCCCACAGCGCGAAGGCGCCCCGCGAGGTGGCCGCGCCGCCGATCCGCGCGGGCCAGTCGACGTCCCCGGAGGAGGCGGAGGCGGCCGGAACGGGGGCCGCGGGGCGGACGCCGGGCGCCGGCAGGTCCCGTACCAGCGGCGCCAACTCCCCGTGCGTCCGCGCCTTGTACGCCGCCTCCAGGCGCTCCTCGAACTCCTCCATGTCGAGCCGCCCCTCGGCCACCGCGTCCCGCAGCGCCTCGGCCACCCGCTCGCGCTCCGCGTCCGATGCCCGCATCTCCGGGAGGCCCGCCCCCGACGGTTCACTCGTCATACCGTCAGCCTAATGAAGGCCCCGGTCGGCGTACATGCGGGCGATCACCGACTCGATGTCCGGCTCCCGCACCGACAGGTCCACCAGCGGATACCGCGCCGCGATCCCCGCCACCAGCGGCGCCGCCGACGCCCTGGCCGGGAACGCCAGCCACTGCCGGGGCCCCTCGACCCGCACCACGCGCGCGTCGTCGACCTCGATCGGCGGGAGTTCGCGCGCCAGGTCGACCACCAGGGTCCGCTCGCTGCCCCCGACCTCGTGCAGCCCGGCCGGCGTGCCGTCGTACACCAGACGGCCGTGGTCGATGACCATCACGCGCGCGCAGAGCTGCTCGATGTCGGTCAGGTCGTGGGTCGTGAGGAGGACGGTGGTGCCGCGTTCGGTGTTCAGGTCCTTGAGGAAGGCGCGCACCTTCGCCTTGCTCACCACGTCCAGGCCGATGGTCGGCTCGTCCAGGTAGAGCACCTCGGGGTCGTGCAGCAGGGCCGCCGCGATGTCGCCGCGCATCCGCTGGCCCAGCGACAGCTGGCGTACGGGTACGTCCAGCAGCGGCCCGAGGTCGAGGAGTTCGACGCAGCGGGCCAGGTTCTCGCGGAAGCGGTCGTCGGGGACGCGGTACATACGGTGGGCCAGGCGGTAGGAGTCGATCAGCGGCAGGTCCCACCAGAGGGTGGTGCGCTGGCCGAAGACCACGCCGATGCGGCGGGCGAGGCGGGTGCGTTCGCGGGCGGGGTCCATGCCCGCCACCCGTACCCGGCCGCCGCTCGGCGTCAGGATGCCGGTGAGCATCTTGACGGTGGTGGACTTGCCGGCGCCGTTGGGCCCGATGTAGCCGACCATCGCGCCGCGCGGCACCGAGAAGGTGATGCCGTCGACCGCCCTGACCTGCCCGCGCTCGCGCCGCAGCCGCCGCCCGCTCCTGCGCCGGACCTCGAAGACCTTCTCGATCCCGTCGAGTTCGATCACATCGCTCATCGCCGTTCCCGCTTCCTGTCAGCTTCCCGTGCTCCGGTACGCCCGCAGGCCCGCCCGCCACGCGACCCCCGCCAGCGCGCAGCAGCCCACCGCCACCAGCGGCGGCGCGAACGCCAGCCACCCGGGGAGGTCCAGCGGGTAGGGCCGCCCCAGCACGTACAGCGCGGGCAGCCAGTTCACGAAGGCCAGCGGGACCACGAACGTCACCCCGCGCACCAGGTCCTTGGCGAAGAGCGTCGGCGGGTACTGGAGCAGCTGGTTCCCGCCGTACGTGAAGGAGTTCTGCACCTCGGAGGCGTCCTGCGCGACGAACTGGAACGCCCCGCCCGCCACGAACACCGAGGCGAAGACGGTGGCGCCGCTCAGCAGCATCAGCGGGATCAGCAGGGCCCGCAGCGGCGTCCAGTGGATGTCGAGCGTCAGCAGCGCGTAGCCGAGGACGAGGAGGCCCTGGGTGATCCGGCCCAGGCGGCGCAGCGCGAACCGGTCGGCGGCGACCTGGGCGAGCACCGGCGCCGGCCGGACGAGGAGGGTGTCGAGGGTGCCGTCGCGCACCCGGCGGCCGAGCCGGTCCATCGACCCCATGACGAGGTCCGCGAGCCCGAACGCGGCGCCCGACGCGCCGTACAGGAAGGCCACTTCCGGGAGTGTGTAGCCGCCCAGCGCGTCGATGTGCGAGAACATCAGCAGGATCGCCACGAAGTCGAGCGCCGTCGCCGCGAAGTTGCCGAACGCCGTCATCAGGAAGGACGCCCGGTAGGCGAGGGTGGAGCGGATCCACATGCCCGCGATCAGCCGGTAGGCGCGCACGCCCTCCGCGACGGCGCGCAGCCGCCCGGCGGGCGCGCCCCTCTCCCCGATCGACGCGGTCTCCCCCGCCTCCCCGGACACCGCGTCGATCGCCGTCTCAGCCACCCTGGACCACCACCCTCCTGGTCGCCGCCCCCTGGAGCAGCCGCCCGGCGCCGAGCAGCAGCGCCGCCCAGCCCAGCTGGAACGCGTACGCCCGGACCAGGCCCCAGCCCGTGTGGTGGCCGAGCAGGACGTCGGCCGGGATCTGGAGCAGCGACGACCAGGGCAGCGCGCGCGCCACCTCGCCGAGGGCGCCGGGGAAGACGTTGAGCGGCAGCAGCATCCCGGAGAAGAAGGTGCCGCCCAGCCAGGCGATCTGCGCCACGCCCGCCCCGTCGAGCAGCCAGAACGCCGAGAGCGCCACCAGGTAGCGGATCGAGAAGCTGACGACGACACCGAGCAGGACCGCGACCAGGAACGCCAGCCACGTCCCGGGGCCGGCGGGCAGCGCCAGGTCGAAGGCGAACGCGCCGAACGCCAGCGGCACCGCGCCGCGCCCCAAGAAGTGGAAGGCGGCCCGGCCCAGGTCGCCCGCGAGCCACCACAGTTGGAGGTCGGCGGGGCGGTACAGGTCGATCGCGATGTCACCCGTACGGATGCGTTCGACAAGCTCGTCCTCGAAGCCGCCGCCCATCATGGCGACCGTCATGATGAGGGCCTGTCCGAGCCACACATACGTCAGTGCCTCGGCCTGGTCGTAACCGCCCAGACGAGGGCGGACGTTCCACAGAGCCATATAGGTGTACGCCATGATCACGCCGAAGACGGTGTTGGTGAACACCCCTGCCGCCGTGGCGATCCGGTACGTCGTATGGCGTCGGAACCCACCTGCGGCCACGGCCAGGTAGAGCCGCACCACGCCACCTCCCCGTCCGGTCCGTGTATGAAGGGGCCACGCCCGAGCGCACCCGAAGGCGTCGCGGAAGGGCGGTCCAAAGCGCCCGACCCTAGTGCCGTCCGGTGATCGTGCGCGACGGCTTTTCCGGATGCGGGCGTGCAATATGGGCGTACACCGCGAATCACCCGATACAGCGCAGTGGCGAGAGAGACATGAGCGACGACGAGCAGCCGCCCCGGCCCCCTCACCAGGGCTGGGCCCCCCGGGACCCCAGCGCCACGGGCCCCGGCGCCGCCGAGGGCCCGGACACCGCCACGCCGAGGGACACCGGACCCGGCGAGGGCGCGCGCGGCGGGGAGGGCGGGGACGGCCAGGGGGGCAAGGGCGGCCAGGGCGCCAAGGGCGCCGGAAAACGCCCCCGGCGGACCGGCTGGCGGCGGTTCGTACCCCCCTGGCGCTGGGTCCTCGGCACCCTCCTGTTCATCGCCCTGCTGCTCATCGGCGGCTTCATCGCCGGCTACGAACTCGTCCACATCCCGCCCGCCAACGCCACCGCGACCGCGCAGTCCAACGTCTTCCTGTACGCCGACGGCACCCAGCTCGCCCGGGACGGCGAGATCAACCGCGAGAACGTCCGGCTCGCCCAGATCCCGCTCACCGTCCAGCGCACCGTCCTCGCCGCCGAGGACCGCGACTTCTACTCCGAACGGGCAGTCGACCCCAAGGCCATGGTCCGCGCCGCCTGGAACACCCTCACCGGCAAGGGCAAGCAGTCCGGCTCCACGATCACCCAGCAGTACGTGAAGAACTACTACCTGGGGCAGGAGCAGACGATCAGCCGCAAGGTGAAGGAGTTCTTCATCGCGATCAAGCTGAACCGCGAGGTCAGCAAGGCGGACATCCTGGAGGGCTACCTCAACACCAGCTACTTCGGCCGCAACGCCTACGGCATCCAGGCCGCCGCCCAGGCCTACTACGGCAAGGACATCGAGAAGGTCACCACCGCCGAGGGCGCCTATCTGGCCTCCCTGCTCAACGCCCCCAGCGCCTACGACGTCGTGGCCCACCCGGAGAACAAGGGCAGGGCCGTGGCGCGCTGGAACTACGTCCTGGACGGCATGGTCAAGAAGAAGTGGATGTCACCCGCCGCACGGGCCGCCGCCACCTTCCCCGCACCGGGCAAGGCACGGCCGGCCGCCGGGATGGCCGGGCAGCGCGGCTACGTGGTCGAGGCCGTGAAGGACTATCTGACCAACAACGAGATCATCGACGAGAACACCCTGGCCAAGGGCGGCTACCGGATCACCACCACGCTCCAGAGGGCCAAACAGGACGCGTTCGTCGCCGCCGTCGCCGACAAGGTGATGTCCCAGGTCAGCTCCGAACGCGCGGTGGACCGCAACGTCCGCGTCGGCGGCGCCTCCATCGACCCCGACAGCGGCAAGGTGCTCGCGATGTACGGGGGCGTCGACTACACCAAGCAGTACGTCAACAACGCGACCCGGCGCGACTACCAGGTCGGCTCGACCTTCAAGCCGTTCGTCTTCACCTCGGCCGTCGAGAACGCCTCCAAGACGCAGGACGGGCGCGCGATCACCCCGAACACCGTCTACGACGGCACCAACAAGCGGTTCGTCCAGGGCTGGTCGGGACCCGCGTACAACCCCGCCAACGAGGACGACAAGTCCTACGGACAGCTCACCGTCCGGTCCGCCACCGACCTCTCCGTCAACGCCGTGTACGCGCAGATGGCCGTGGACGTCGGCCCCAAGAGCGTGCGGCAGACCGCCATCGACCTGGGCCTGCCCTCCAGCACCCCCGACATGCCCAACGGGCCCTCCATCGCGCTGGGCACCGCCACCGCCTCCGTCCTGGACATGGCCGAGGCGTACGCGACGCTCGCCAACCACGGCAAGCACGGCGCGTACACGATGGTCGAGTCCGTCACCAAGGACGGCGAGAAGGTGGAGCTGCCCACCCAGGACGCCAAGCAGGCCGTCCCGCGCGAGGCCGCCGACACCACCACCTCGATCCTCCAGAGCGTCGTGGAGGGCGGCACCGGTACGGCCGCGCAGGCCTCCGGCCGTACCGCCGCGGGCAAGACTGGCACCGCCGAGGACGACAAGGCGGCCTGGTTCGCGGGCTACACGCCCGATCTGGCCACCGTGGTCGCCGTGATGGGCCAGGACCCCGACACGGCCGCCCAGAAGCCGCTGTACGGCGCCCTCGGCCTCTCCCGGATGAACGGCGGCGGGCCGCCCGCCGAGGTGTGGGCCCAGTACACGGCACGCGCGCTCAAGGGCACCGAGCCCCAGGACTTCGACCTCCAGCTCCAGGAGGGCGCCTCCGTACCGCCGCCCGCCGAGACCCCGCTGCCCGACCCGAACACCCCCAACCCGCCCGGCCGCAGCGAGGGCCAGGACCAGGGCCGCACGCAGGGGCAGACCGAGGGCGGGACGACCGACGGCGGCACGAACGGCGGCGACACCGCCACGGGCGGCACGACGGGCGGGACGACCGGCGGCACCACCGGGGCCACCACCGACGGCGGCGCCACCACCACGGGCGGCACCACCGGTGGCCCGACCAACGGCGGGACCACCACCGGGGGGACCACCGACGGCGGCACCACCGGCGCCACGGACGGCGGGCCCACCACGGGAGGGACGACCGCGGCCACGGAAGGCGGCGTCACCACGGGCGAGACGACCAACGGGACGACGGCCGGGGGCGCCGACCGTCCACGCCGCCGGCCGCGCGCGCAGTGACCCGCGGGAAGGGCGCTAGTGGCCGGAGGTGGCCTTGAGGCCGACCACGGCCACCAGCAGCAGACAGACGAAGAAGATCCGGGCGGCGGTCGCGGGCTCACCGAGCACCACCATGCCGAGCACCGCCGCACCGGCCGCGCCGATGCCCACCCACACGCCGTAGGCGGTACCGATCGGCAGGGACTTCGCGGCCTGTGCGAGCAGCAGCATCGAGGCGACGATCCCCGCGCCGGTGAGCAGACTGGGCCACAGCCGGGTGAACCCGTCCGTGTACTTCATCCCGATCGACCAGCCCACTTCGAGCAGACCGGCGACGACGAGCAGGACCCAGGCCATGAGGGACACCTCCGAGAGACGTACGCGCGCGTACGGGACGTACACGCGGGGTGCGTCGTCTTGTCCTGACCCGGTACGACGCGTCTCGTCGGGGTGCCTCCACCGTAGCAAAGGGGCGGCTGAGGCGGAGGGCACGGCGAAGGGCACGGCAAAGGGCATGGCGGAGGGCACGGCGGAGGGCATGGCAAAGGGCTGGTGACGGCGGTCACCAGCCCTTCCGTTCCGCGGCCGCACCGCCCCGGACAGGTGCGGGTGCGGCCCCGGCCTCAGAGATACAGCCCGGTCGAGTCCTCGGACACCCGCTCGGAGGCGACGGCGTGCAGATCGCGCTCCCGCATCAGTACGTAGGCGATACCGCGCACCTCGACCTCGGCGCGGTCCTCGGGGTCGTACAGCACCCGGTCGCCCGCCTCGACGGTCCGCACGTTCTGACCGACGGCGACCACCTCGGCCCAGGCCAGCCGCTTGCCGACGGCGGCGGTCGCCGGGATGAGGATGCCGCCGCCGGAGCGCCGTTCGCCCTCGGGTGTGTCGGACCGGACCAGCACGCGGTCGTGGAGCATCCGGATGGGCAGCTTGTCGTCGTGGGTGTTCTCGCTCACGGACCCGAACCTACCTGTCCCCGCCCCCGGCGTACGCCGAAGGGCCACGGAAGACGGACCGGGATCGCGGGGGAACGATCGCGGGGAGGGAGCCGAGAGGGGAGCAGCCGAGAGATGACCCGGGGGGCCGTCAGCCGCGCCGCTTGCGGGTGGACGAGAGGGCGAGCAGTCCCACCAGCCCCACGGCCAGCAGCGCGACCGGCACGATGCGCTCGATGCGGGGCGCGCCGTCCTCGTTCACGAACTGGGCCTTCACGTCCGAGACGGTCCGGTTGACCGCGACGAAGGCCCGGCCGGCCGTCCGGTCCACGGCCGAGGCGACCCGCGCCTTGGCGTCACCGGCGATCGTCGACGGGTGCAGCCGCACGCCGATCTCGTCGAGAGTGACCGCGAGCTGGTCCCGGCGACGCCTGATGTCCGCCTCGATCTGCGCAGGGGTCCTGGCTTCCGACACTGCGCCGCCTCCGTCTGTTCGGTCGGGGTATTCGGGGTATGGGGTTGTCCTTCGTCGACAGTCTGTCAGCTCCACCGCCGATGCACTGTCACAGGCCCCCATTAGGCTCTGCCGGAGTAGGCCTGCCCCGTTCCCTTACCCCGTTCCTTCCGGAGGAAGATCCCATGAGCGAGCGACTCGTCCCCGGCGACACCGCCCCCGCCTTCACCCTGCCCGACGCGGACGGCAACGAGGTCTCGCTCGCGGACCACAAGGGCCGCAAGGTCATCGTGTACTTCTACCCGGCCGCCCTTACCCCCGGCTGCACCAAGCAGGCGTGCGACTTCACGGACAACCTGGAGCTGCTGGCCGGCGCCGGTTACGACGTGATCGGCGTCTCCCCCGACAAGCCGGAGAAGCTGGCGAAGTTCCGCGACCAGGAGTCCCTGAAGGTCACCCTGGTCGGCGACCCGTCGAAGGAGGTCCTGGAGGCGTACGGGGCGTTCGGCGAGAAGAAGCTGTACGGCAAGACGGTGACCGGCGTCATCCGCTCCACGGTGGTCGTGGACGAGGAGGGCAAGGTCGAGCGCGCGCTGTACAACGTGAAGGCGACGGGGCATGTCGCGAAGATCATCAAGGACCTGGGGATCTGAGCTCCCGCCCCCCGGAACGGCCCGCACCGCGCGGTATGCGGTGCGGGCCGTTCCGCATTTCGGGCGTGACTGTCCGATTAGCGGTTCGTTGGTCCGTACGGAGGTACGACACGCGATCGACCAGGAGGGCGAAGGCATGGGGATCACACCGGAGCCGACGGCAAGAGCCGTCCGCAAGGGCGAGGTGCCGCCTTCGGGCGCGTACGACGAGGACCGGCTCACCCGGGCGGTGGCCGAGGCCCGGAACTGGACGGATCTGATGCGACGGCTCGACCTCAAGGTGAGCGGTGGTCAGCGACGCGTGCTCCAGGAGAAGGTCGCCGCGTACGGGCTGGACACGACCCACTTCGTCAAGGTCAGTCCATGGCGCAAGTACCCCGACGCCGCCATAGCCGAGGCCGCCCTCTCGTCCTCTTCACTGCGGGAGGTGGCGCTGAGGCTGGGCGCGACCCCGGCCACTGGGACGCTGTCCCATATCCGGCGCCGTATCGACGCCGCGGCCATCGACATCAGCCACTTCCCCGGCATCAACCGGCAGCAACTGGACCTGCCCTTCACGCCCGAGGAACTGCGAGCGGCGGCCGCCGCCGCGGACAGCGTGCGCGCGATGGCCCGCTCGCTGGGTGTACCGGACGACAGCCGCTCACGCGCCACGCTGGCACGCATGCTGCGCACGCACGGCATCGACGTGCGGCACTTCTCTCATCGACGTGTCGCCGTCCCTGAGGACAGGCTTCGCAGCCTCGTAAAGCACTGCACGAGCTACGCGGACGTCATGCGCGGTCTCGGGCTGGAGGTCAACGACACCAACCACAGGCGAGTCCGGCGCGTGGCGGCCCGTCTCGGCCTCGACACGAGTCACTTCAAGCGTCGCAGCTGGACGCCGCCGGAGCGCACGGCGCCGGCGTCGAAGGCGGACAGAAGACTGGTGGTCCTGCCGGAAGATGCCGGTCGGACCAACAGGACCCAGCTTCATCTGGCCCTGACCGAGATCGGAGTGCCGTACAGATGCGTCGAGTGTGGCAACAGCGGCACATGGCTGGGGCGGCCGATCACCTTGCAGATCGACCACATCAACGGGGACTGGCGGGACAACCGCCGCGAGAACCTGCGCTATTTGTGTCCCAACTGCCACGCGCTGACGGAGACGTGGTGCCGCCGGAAGGAGGCGACGCGCCTCGCCGGACAGGCAGCCCTGCCCGTACACTGAACTCCGTCGATCGAGCAGTGCGACCGGCAGCAGGCGGCCTTGGCGGAACGGCAGACGCCTCGCATTTAGGGTGCGATGGGAGTAATCCCGTGAGGGTTCGAATCCCTCAGGCCGCACAAAGCGTAAGAACGAAGGTCTGGCTCGCAGTTCTCGCGAGCCAGACCGTCGCGCCCTTCGGCATACGGCGGGGCCCTCAGCCCAGCAGTTCCCGTACCGCCGGTACCAGCGCGCGGAACGCCTTGCCGCGGTGGCTGATCGCGTTCTTCTCCTCGGGCGTCAGTTCCGCGCAGGTGCGGGTCTCGCCCTCGGGCTGGAGGATCGGGTCGTAGCCGAAGCCGTTCGTGCCCGAGGGCTCGTGGCGGAGGGTGCCCAGGAGGCGGCCCTCGACCACGCGCTCGGTGCCGTCGGGGAGGGCCAGGGCCGCCGCGCAGGCGAAGTGGGCGCCGCGGTGGGGCTCGGCGATGTCGCCGAGCTGGGCCAGGAGCAGGTCCAGGTTGGCCTTGTCGTCGCCGTGGGTGCCGGACCAGCGGGCGGAGAAGATGCCGGGGGCGCCGTTCAGTACGTCCACGCAGAGGCCCGAGTCGTCGGCTACCGCGGGCAGGCCCGTGGCGCGCGCGAGCGCGTGGGCCTTCAGGAGCGCGTTCTCGGCGAAGGTGACGCCGGTCTCCTTGACGTCGGGGATCTCCGGATACGCGTCGGCGCCGACCAGTTCGTGGGGCAGTCCGGCGTCCGCGAGGATCGCGCGGAGCTCGGTGATTTTGCCGGCGTTGCGGGTGGCGAGGATCAGGCGGGTCATGCCCCCAGTATCGCCGGGCTCTCCCGGCGCCCGGACGTCACGGGGTGCAGACCTTGCCGACTTCCTTGGCCGCGTCCTTGACGGGGCCGATGTCCGGCGTGTTGTCGCCGTTCTTGATCGCCGAACGTACGTTGCCGACCGCCTTGTTGAGGTTGTCGACCGCCTTGGAGAGGTCGGCGTTGTCCGTCTTGTTCTTCAGCGACGACAGGTTGGTGTCGATGTCGTTGAGGGCCTGGTCCGCCCGGGCCGGGTTGTCGGCGGCGTTGGACACCGCGCGGCCCAGGTCGTCGACGCTGGTGGCGATCGCGTCGGCCGTCTGGACGCAGTCCAGCGCCTTGCTGACCGCGCTGCACCCGACGGCGGCGGGCAGGGCGAGGGCCGCGGTGGCGGCGGTGAGTGCGAGGGCGCGGCGGCGGCTTCTGCGCATGGACGGGTCCTCCCCGGGTGTACGGACGGGCGTACGGTTCGGCCCGTACGCCCGTGTGGGTAGGGACGCGGGGAGGGGTCCGCACGGTTGCCTTGGCCCTGTGTGACGGGTGCCTCGGCTTCGTATGCCGGCTGCCTTGGCCCTGTGTGACGGGTGCCTCGGCCCCTTATGACGGTTGCCTTGGCCCTGTGGGAAAGGTTCCTCGGCCCCGTACGCCCGTACCGCCCTCGCGGTCGTCTCGTTACGCGTCGAGCGTGCGGCCCAGTGCCTCCACCTGGAGTGCGGCCAGGTCGGCGCAGCCGCCGGTGGCGAGGTCGAGGAGCGCGTTGAGCTCCTTGCGGTCGAACGGCTCGGCCTCGGCGGTGCCCTGGACCTCGACGAAGCGGCCGTCGCCGGTGCAGACGACGTTCATGTCGGTCTCGGCGCGCACGTCCTCCTCGTAGCAGAGGTCGAGGAGGGGCGTGCCGTCGACGATGCCGACGGAGACGGCGGCGACGGTGCCGGTGAGCGGCTGGCGGTTGGCCTTGACCAGTTTCTTGGTCTGGGCCCAGCCGATGGCGTCGGCGAGTGCCACGTACGCGCCGGTGATGGCGGCGGTGCGGGTGCCGCCGTCGGCCTGGAGGACGTCGCAGTCGAGGACGATGGTGTTCTCGCCGAGCGCCTTGTAGTCGATGACGGCGCGCAGGCTGCGGCCGATGAGGCGGGAGATCTCGTGGGTGCGTCCGCCGATCTTGCCGCGGACGGACTCGCGGTCGCCGCGGGTGTTGGTGGAGCGCGGCAGCATCGAGTACTCCGCGGTCACCCAGCCCTCGCCGCTGCCCTTGCGCCAGCGGGGGACGCCTTCGGTGACGGAGGCGGTGCAGAAGACTTTGGTGTCGCCGAAGGAGATGAGGACGGAGCCCTCGGCGTGCTTGCTCCATCCGCGTTCGATGGTGACGGGGCGGAGCTGGTCGGGGGTGCGGCCGTCGATACGAGACATGCCACGAGCGTAGCCCGTGGGCGTCTCGGTCCTGGGGGCGTGCCCCCCGGCCCCCCTTCCGGGGCTTCGCCCCGCTGGCCCCTTCGGGGCTTCGCCCCCCGGATTTCGTTCGTCTGCGGGTGGTCGACGGCTGGTCGCGCCGTTCCCCGCACCCCTTAGGGGGCGCGTCTTCGTCTGCGGGGTGGTGGGGGTTGCTCGCGCAGTTCCCCGCGCCCCTTGAGAGGTGCGTCTTTGGCTGCGGGGCGGTGGGGCTGGGCGCGCCGTTCCCCGCGCCCCTTTCAGGGGCGCGGCGGGCTGCGCCGGGCGCCCGCCGACGGCTGCGGCGGGCACGGGAAAGGGGCCCCTCCCGTCCAGGAAGGGCCCCCTTTACCGGGTCTTCAGGTCACATCATGTCTTCGATGTCCGCCGCGATCGGGTCGGCGTCCGTGCCGATGACGACCTGGATCGCGGTGCCCATCTTGACGACGCCGTGGGCGCCGGCGGCCTTCAGCGCGGCCTCGTCCACCTTGCTCGGGTCGATGACCTCGGTGCGGAGGCGGGTGATGCAGCCCTCGACCTCTTCGATGTTCTCGATACCGCCGAGCCCGGCGACGATCTTCTCAGCCTTGCTGGCCATGTCTGTCTCCCTGTTCTTTCAAAGAACGCTGTGGCGGCGCACCACAGATCTGTCCGACCGCGGTTCCGCTTTGTCACCGTAACGCACGTTTGGCCCAGTTACGCGAGCGAGCGTCCGCGCGCTGGCCAAGGATGGCGATCACCGGTACCGCGCCCGTGCGGCCAGGATCCGGACGATACCGCAACTGGTCTACACCAGTGTGCAACGCACCCCGGAACTGGCTTGTTCCGACGGGACGGACGGGACGGAGGGCCGCCGATGAGCGCGGACAGCACGGCAGCGGACCGGCCGGACCGGTCGGGCCGGTCGGGCCGGCCGAAGTGGTGGAACGGGGCGTTCCAGAACCTCCAGAAGATGGGGCGCAGCCTCCAGCTCCCGATCGCCGTCCTGCCCGCGGCCGGCATCCTCAACCGGCTCGGCCAGCCGGACGTCTTCGGCAAGGACGGCCTCGGCTGGACCGACGTCGCCAAGGTCATGGCCGGCGCGGGCGGCGCGCTGCTCGACGCCAACATCGGCCTGCCGCTGCTGTTCTGCATCGGCGTCGCCATCGGCATGGCCAAGAAGGCGGACGGCTCCACCGCGCTCGCCGCCGTGGCGGGCTTCCTCGTCTACTACAACGTGCTGCGCCAGTTCCCCAAGGACTGCGCCGCGGGCGCGAAGGTCATCTCGGCGGGATGCCAGGCCAACGACGGGACCGTGGCGGCCTTCACGTACCAGAACCCGGGGGTCTTCGGCGGCATCGTCATGGGCCTGCTCGCCGCCTGGTTCTGGCAGCGCTACCACCGGGTGAAGCTGGTCGACTGGCTCGGCTTCTTCAACGGCCGCCGGCTCGTCCCCATCATCATGTCGTTCGTCGCCATCGCGTTCGCGGCGATCTGCCTGTGGGTCTGGCCGCCGATCGGTGACGGCCTGGAGAACTTCAGCGACTGGCTGGTGGGTCTCGGCGCCTGGGGCGCGGGCATCTTCGGCATCGCCAACCGGGCGCTGCTCGTGATCGGGCTGCACCAGTTCCTCAACGTGCCCATCTGGTTCCAGTTCGGCAGCTTCACCAAGCCGGACGGGACCGTGGTCCACGGTGACATCAGCATGTTCCTGGCGGGCGACAAGGACGCGGGCCAGTTCACCACGGGCTTCTTCCCCATCATGATGTTCGCGCTCCCCGCCGCCGCCCTGGCGATCACCCACTGCGCCAAGCCGCACCGCCGCAAGCAGGTGGGCGGTCTGATGCTGTCGGTCGGCCTGACGTCGTTCGTCACCGGCATCACCGAGCCGATCGAGTACTCGTTCCTCTTCATCGCGCCGCTGCTGTACGTGATCCACGCGGTGCTCACGGGCGTCTCGATGGCGGTGAGCTGGGCGCTGGGCGTCAAGGACGGCTTCAGCTTCTCCGCCGGGCTCATCGACTACGTCATCAACTGGAACCTGGCAACCAAGCCGTGGCTGATCATTCCGATCGGGCTGGTCTTCGCGGCCGTCTATTACGTGATCTTCCGGTTCGCGATCACCAAGTTCGACCTCCCCACCCCCGGGCGCGAACCGGAGGAGCTGGAAGAGGAGATCGAGCGGGAGAACACGAAGTAATAACGGCGGGATAACCAAGCGGTGATACGGCCAAGGCCTCGGACCCCAGGGTCCGGGGCCTTTGTCCGTCATGCCGGAATGTATGGCTCAGCACACAGAAATTGCAGGTTCCTTATCTAACCCTCACCGTGCTACAACTGGTCTACACCACTCAATGGTGTAGACCACGCGGGCTTCACCGCGTTCCCCCCTGAGACGCCGCCGTCCCCCCGTATTTTCCCATGTCCCCGGGCGGCGCCTTGCCAACTGGAGGAAGTTGATGAGTACGGCCACCGCTACGGCGGCGCCCGCGAAGAAGCGGGGTGCCGGCCTGTTCCAGGGTCTGCAGAAGGTCGGTCGCAGCCTGCAGCTGCCGATCGCCGTACTGCCGGCCGCGGGCATTCTGCTCCGCCTCGGCGCACCCGATGTCTTCGGCAAGGAAGGTCTCGGCTGGGGCAAGGTCGCCACGGTCTTCTCGACCGCCGGTGACGCCGTGTTCGGCAACCTGCCGCTGCTGTTCTGCGTCGGCATCGCGATCGGCTTCGCCAAGAAGGCCGACGGCTCGACGGCGCTCGCCGCGCTGGTCGGCTTCCTGGTCTACAAGAACGTGCTCACCGCGTTCCCGGTGACCGACGCCGTGGTCAACACCACCGCCAACAAGGGGGTCGACGTCGCCGCGACGTACAACGACCCCAAGGTCTTCGGCGGCATCATCATGGGTCTGCTGTCCGCCGTCATCTGGCAGCGGTTCCACCGCACCAAGCTGGTGGACTGGCTCGGCTTCTTCAACGGCCGCCGTCTCGTCCCGATCATCATGGCCTTCGTCGGTCTGCTCATGGGCGTCTTCTTCGGCCTGGTCTGGGAGCCCATCGGTGACGTGATCACCAACTTCGGCGAGTGGATGACGGGCCTCGGCGCCGTCGGCGCGGGCATCTTCGGTGTCGTCAACCGCGCGCTGCTGCCGATCGGCATGCACCAGTTCGTGAACACGGTCGCCTGGCAGGAGATCGGCGACTTCAAGGACTCCTCCGGCACCCTGTGGCACGGAGACCTGCCGCGCTTCTTCCACGGCGACCCGACGGCCGGCCAGTTCATGTCCGGCTTCTTCCCGATCATGATGTTCGCGCTGCCCGCCGCCGCCCTGGCGATCACGCACTGCGCCCGCCCCGAGCGCCGCAAGGCCGTCGGCGGCATGATGATCTCGCTCGCGCTGACCTCGTTCGTCACCGGCATCACCGAGCCGATCGAGTTCGCGTTCATGTTCATCGCGCCGGTCCTGTACGTGATCCACGCGGTCCTGACCGCCGTCTCGATGGCCGTCACCTGGGCGCTGGGCGTGCACCACGGCTTCAGCTTCTCGGCCGGTGCGATCGACTACATCCTGAACTGGAACCTCGCGACCAAGCCATGGATGATCATCCCGATCGGCCTGGTCTTCGCGGCGATCTACTACTTCGTCTTCCGCTTCGCGATCGTCAAGTTCAACCTCACCACCCCGGGCCGTGAGCCCGAGGAAGAGGTCGAGGACCTGACGAAGGCGTAAGCCGTACGGCTGGTGCGAGAAGGGCCCCCGGAACCGCTCGGTTCCGGGGGCCCTTCTCGTACGTCCGCCGCTCAGATCTCGTATACCGCACCCGGCACCGCGAGCTCCACCGGTCCCTCGTACGTGTCACGGGCGTCCGCCAGGTTGACTTCGCCGTTCGTCCACGGGGGAATGTGGGTCAGGACCAGGCGGCCCGCCCGGGCGCGGGCGGCGTGCTCGCCGGCCTCGCGGCCGTTGAGGTGGAGGGCGGGGATGTCCTCCTTGCCGTGCGTGAAGGACGCCTCGCACAGGAACAGGTCGGTGCCCTCGGCCAGCTCGTGCAGCGCCTCGCAGACGCCGGTGTCGCCGGAGTACGTGAGGGACGCGCCGCCGTGCTCGATGCGGATGCCGTACGCCTCGACCGGGTGGCAGACCCGCTCCGTACGGATGGCGAAGGGGCCGATGTCGAACGAGCCGGACTTCAGCGTGTGGAAGTCGAAGACCTCGCTCATGGAGGAGCTGGAGGGCGTGTCGGCGTACGCCGTGGTCAGACGCTGCTCGGCGCCCTCCGGCGCGTACACCGGCAGGGGGGCGCAGCGCCCGCCCTCGTGCCGGTAGTAGCGCGCGACGAAGTAGCCGCACATGTCGATGCAGTGGTCGGCGTGGAGGTGGCTGAGGAAGATCGCGTCGAGGTCGTAGAGACCGATGTGGCGCTGCAGCTCGCCCAGGGCGCCGTTGCCCATGTCGAGGAGCAGCCGGAAGCCGTCGGCCTCGACGAGGTAGCTCGAACAGGCCGATTCCGCGGACGGGAACGACCCGGAGCAGCCGACGACGGTGAGCTTCATGGAGCGTGAACCTCCGGGAGCGGCAAGGGATACGGGGAAGGCGGCGGGAGGTCGTGCGGTGCGTCGAGCGTAAGGCGCCACACTGCCGGTCGCTCCTCAGTGGCGGGCCGTTGTGGGGGAACTCACCTGCGCTGTCACCGGTTCGGGCGGAGTGCGGACGGAGCGCGCGCGGGGGGTGGGCCGCCGGGTAACGTCTGCGGTATGGACACGTCCTGGTGGCTCGCGGTGATCGCCGTGGTGGTGGTCGCGCTGGGAGCCGCGGTGGTGGACGGGCGGGGGCGCGCTCGGCCGCCCGCGCGGCCCGGGGGGCGCGTTCGGCCGCCCGGGCGGCCCGCCGGTCCGCGGCGCGCGCCCAAGCGGAGGCCGCGGCCGGGGGAGATCTGGTGGGCGGAGGTGCCCTACGAGGACGGGCCCGGGTCGAAGGACCGGCCCTGCCTGGTGCTGTCGGTACGGGGGGACCGCGTGCTCGTCGCCAAGATCACCAGCAAGTTCCACGAGGAGCGGGCCGGGGTGATTCCGCTGGCGCCGGGGGCGGTGGGGGATGCGCGGGGGCGGCCGAGCTTTCTGGAGACGGATGAGCTTCGGGAGGTGGGGGTGTGGGAGTTTCGGCGGTGGGTGGGGGTGGTGGATCCTGCGGTGTGGGATCAGGTGAGGTATCTGGCGGGCTAGGGGGGTTTGGCCCCACCCCGCCCCTTCCCTAAACCCTCCGGGGGTGGGTGGGGGTGGGGGTGGTTTCCCGGGGGCTGCGCCCCCGGACCCCGGACGCGGGGGCTCCGCCCCCTGCACCCCGTGGGCACGGGGTGGGTGGGTCAGCGGGGCTCCGCCCCCGCACCCCTTCGCGGGGCCTGCGGCGCCCGCGGTTCGCTTTCGTGATGACCTGCGGGCCCGGTGGGGGCTGGTCGCGCAGTTCCCCGCGCCCCTGAAGGAACGGGGCCTTCGGCCCCTGTTCCCCCCCCCGTCTCTGTTGCCGCCGACTCCGTTCCCGCACCGCCGAAGGGACGGGGCCTGCGGGCCCTGTTCCCCCGTCTCTGTTGCCGCCGACTCCGTTCCCGCGCCGCCAAAGGGGCGGGGCCGGCGGGTCCTGTTCCCTTGTCTCGCTGCCCGCGCCGCCGAAGGAACGGGGCATGCGGCCCCTGTCCCCCGCACCTCCGTCCCCCGCACCGCTGAACGCCGGAGGCCCCGGCCCACCAGGGGCGCGGGGAACTGCGCGGGCAACCCACCCCGACCCGCAGCCGACCATCCACCGGCCCCCCACCCCTCAGGGGCGCGGGGAACTGCGCGACCAGCCACCCACCGGCCCGCAGACGAACTCCGAGCCGAAAGGGACCGCAACACCGACCCGCACACCAACACCCTGCCCTTAAGGGGCGCGGGGAACTGCGCGAGCGACCCACCACGACCCGCAGCCGACGACCCGCAGCCGGCCACCCGCCCCCGCCGCTACGCCCAGAGCTGCCCCTGAAGCGTCTCGATCGCTTCTTCCGTCGTCTCCGCCGTGTACACCCCGGTCGACAGGTACTTCCAGCCCCCGTCCGCCACCACGAACACGATGTCCGCCGTCGCGCCCGCCTTGACCGCCTTCCGGCCCACGCCGATCGCCGCGTGCAGCGCCGCCCCGGTGGAGACTCCCGCGAAGATGCCCTCCTCCTTGAGGAGTTCGCGGGTGCGGGTCACCGCGTCCGCCGAGCCGACCGAGAAGCGGCTGGTCAGGACCGAGGCGTCGTACAGCTCGGGGACGAAGCCCTCGTCGAGGTTGCGCAGGCCGTAGACCAGGTCGTCGTAGCGCGGCTCGGCGGCGACGATCTGGACGCCGGGGACGCGCTCGCGCAGATAGCGGCCCACGCCCATCAGCGTGCCCGTCGTCCCCAGGCCCGCCACGAAGTGGGTGATCGAGGGGAGGTCGGCCAGGATCTCCGGGCCGGTCGTGGCGTAGTGCGCGCCCGCGTTGTCGGGGTTGCCGTACTGGTACAGCATCACCCACGACGGGTTCTGGGCCGCCAGCTCCTTGGCGACCCGTACCGCCGTGTTGGAGCCGCCCGCCGCGGGCGACGGGACGATCTCCGCGCCCCACATCTTCAGCAGGTCGCGGCGCTCCTGGGAGGTGTTCTCGGGCATGACGCACACGATGCGGTAGCCCTTGAGCTTCGCCGCCATGGCCAGCGAGATGCCGGTGTTGCCGCTGGTCGGCTCCAGGATGGTGCAGCCGGGCGTCAACCGGCCCGCCTTCTCGGCCTGTTCGATCATGTGGAGCGCGGGGCGGTCCTTGACCGAGCCGGTCGGGTTGCGGTCCTCCAGCTTCGCCCAGACGCGGACGTCGTCCGAGGGCGACAGCCGGGGCAGGCGGACCAGCGGGGTGTTGCCGACCGCGGCGAGTGCGGAGTCGTAGCGCATGACGGCGATCAGCCTCAGACCATGCCGCCGGCCACGGCCGGCAGGATCGTGACGCTGTCGCCGTCCGACAGCTCGGTGGAGATGCCCGAGAGGAAGCGGACGTCCTCGTCGTTGAGGTAGACGTTCACGAAGCGGCGCAGCTCGCCGCCGGTCGTCTCGTCGACGAGGCGCTCGCGGATGCCGGCGTGGCGGGTCTCCAGGTCGGCGAAGAGCTCGCCGATGGTCGCCCCGCTGCCTTCGACCGCCTTCGCGCCGTCGGTGTAGGTGCGGAGGATGGTCGGGATGCGGACCTCGATGGCCATGGCGTGGGGCTCCTGTCAGGAGTCGGGAGGGGGAGGGAGGAACGAAGGGAAGGAAACGAAGGACCAAAGGCACTTGGCAGGGGGCGCGGCTCGGCGCGCCTGCTGCGGGTGGTGCGGAGGGTACGCGCGGGCGTACACGGTGGTGCGGGTGCGGCTCAGACGGCGGTGGGGCGCGGACACATCGCGCTCGCCAGGCGGCACAGATCGACGTGCAGGCGGGCCACCAGCAGCGGGCTGCTCGGCTTCTCTTCGCTCACGTCGTGGGGAACCATGCGGTCATCGTATCGATTCCCGGTCCGCTTTCCGGAGTGTGATCTCAGATGGTGGGCGCCCTCTGCTCAGGATGCGGGCGGCAGGGCGCGGCAGGAGTCCGCCGCGCGCCCCCTCGGCCGGTTCAGTACGCCTGGACGACCTGGACCTCTTCCTCCTCGATGACCCCGTCCACGATCCGGTAGGAGCGGAACTGGAAGTCCCCGAGGCCGTCGGTGTCCGCCGTGGAGACCAGGACGTAGTGGGCGCCGGGCTCGTTGGCGTACGTCACGTCGGTGCGCGAGGGGTAGGCCTCGGTCGCCGTGTGCGAGTGGTAGATGATCACCGGCTCCTCGTCCCGGTCGTCCATCTCGCGGTACAGCTTCAGCAGGTCCTGCGAGTCGAACTCGTAGAACGTGGGCGAGCGCGCCGCGTTGAGCATCGGGACGAACCGCTCGGGGCGGCCGGTGCCGGCCGGGCCGGCGACCACGCCGCACGCCTCGTCGGGGTGGTCGGCGCGGGCGTGCGCGACGATCTGGTCGTGGAGGGCCTGGGTCAGGGTCAGCATGAGCGCAAGGATAAGCAGACGGGCCGTTCCGTACCGGGGAGTGGTACGGAACGGCCCGCATGCTGAGATCTGCCGCCGGGTGGGGCGTCAGGAGCGCTTGGCGAACGCCTTGTTCTCGGGGTTGCGCGCCTTGAGGACCAGGTACGAGACGCCCAGGATCAGACCCCACAGGGGGGCGCAGTACAGGGAGACCCGCGAGTCCTTGTCGATGCCCATCATCACGATGACCATGAGGATGAACAGCAGCGCGAACCAGCTGGTGAAGGGGGCGCCGGGGGCGCGGAAGGTGGACTGCGGGAGCTCGCCGCGGTCGGCCTTGGCGCGGTAGCGGATCTGGCAGACCAGGATCATGATCCAGGCCCACATGCCGGAGATGGTGGCGAAGGAGACGACGTAGTCGAAGGCCTTGCCCGGCGCCTTGTAGTTGATCCAGACGCCCACCAGCATCAGCGCGGCCGAGACCGAGATGCCGATCAGCGGGGTGCCGCTCTTGGTCAGCCGGGTGAAGAGCTTCGGGCCCTGGCCGTTGAGCGCTAGGTCGCGCAGCATGCGGCCGGTGGAGTACATGCCCGAGTTGCAGGAGGACAGGGCGGCCGTCAGGACGACGAAGTTGACGACCGCGGCGCCGACGCCGAGGCCCATCTTCTCGAAGGCCGCGACGAAGGGGCTGACGCCCGGCTGGAACTCGTGCCACGGGACGACCGAGAGGATCATGATGAGGGCGCCGATGTAGAAGACGGCGATGCGCCACGGCACGGTGTTGATGGCCTTGGGCAGGGTCTTCTCGGGGTCCTTGGACTCGCCCGCGGTCACACCGACCAGCTCGACGGCGAGGAAGGCGAACATCACGATCTGGAGGGTCATCAGCGTGCCGCCGATGCCCTTGGGGAAGAAGCCGCGGTCGTTCCAGAGGTTGGCGACGGTGGCGGTGTCGGCGGCGTCGGAGAAGCCGACGGTGAGGATGCCGGCGCAGATGAGGATCATGCCGACGATGGCCGTCACCTTGACCATCGAGAACCAGAACTCCAGCTCGCCGAAGAGCTTCACCGAGATCAGGTTCACCGCGTACAGGATGAGCGTGAAGACCAGTGCGTACAGCCACTGCGGGACGTCGTTGTGCGTCCAGAAGGCCATGTACTGGGCGGCCGCGGTGACCTCGGTGATGCCGGTGACGACCCAGAAGAGCCAGTACGTCCAGCCGGTCACGAAGCCCCAGAACGGGCCGACGAACTCACGGGCGTACTCCGAGAAGGAGCCCGAGACGGGGCGGTACATGAGCAGCTCGCCCAGGGCCCGCATGATGAAGAAGATGACCAGGCCCGCGATGGCATAGGCCAGGATGAGGCTGGGGCCGGCCTTCGAGATGGCCTTGCCCGCGCCGAGGAAGAGGCCGGTGCCGATGGCTCCGCCGATGGCGATCATCTGGATCTGGCGGGCGCCGAGGCCCCGCTGGTATCCCTCGCCCTCGGCCGCGCCGTGGGCGGTTCCCAGGGCCTCATTGCCGGAGCGGTCGTCCTGCTTGTCGACCTGCGCTGAGGTCATGGTGGTGCGCCTTTCTCCATGCTGACCCGCCCGCTTCGGTCGTCGAAGCAGCGGACCAGGTCCTGATCCCCCCGGATGTGGATGGAGTGCCACCGGCGGTCAGCCGGCCGAAGCGCCCCCGGGGACATGGGTGGCGTCCCCGGGTGGTCGTGAAGATTTATCACGTCTTTACGGGTGATCGGCCGGGGTCGCTGTGGCGCACACCACAAGGAGAACCGGACAAAGTGCGCTATCAGCGGCAAACCCTACCGATGTGGTAATCGGATCGTTATGCGGATTTGAGCGTCCGCTGAGCGAACAGAAGGAAAACGGCCGCCCCGGGTACCCGGGCGGCCGCTCACCGGCGGGTCTCAGGCCATCAGCGTCTCGACGAGCGTCTCCTGGAGGCCGCCGAGCCAGAGGTAGGCCATCACCATCGGCTTGCGCGGGTCCTCGTCCGGCAGCCGGTACAGCTCACCGCTCTCGTCCTCGTCGGTGACCTCCAGCCGGGTCCCGATGGTCAGCCGCAGGTCGTTGAGCGCGCCCAGCCAGCGCCGCGAGTCCTCCCCGGACAGCTTCAGGACCGCGCCGCCGTCGCCCCCCGGGGCGAGCGCGTCCAGGGTGCGCACCACCGCGAGGGCGTCCTCGCGCTTGCGGGCGCGCAGGTCGTTCTCGGTGAAGCGCCGGAACTCGGCCGCCGAGGCGCGCAGTTCGTCGCTCTCGCCGCTGTCGTACGCGTCCGGGAAGAGGCGGGCGAGCGCGGGGTCGGCGGGCGGTTCGCTGGGGCCCTCGGCGAAGAGCGCGGCCAGCGGGTCCTCGCCGTCCATCGGCTCGTCACCGGGGCCGATCAGCTCCAGGAGCTGGACGGACAGGGAGCGCAGGATGGCGATCTCGACCTCGTCGAGCGCGACGGCCGCGCCGCCGCCGGGCAGCGCCTCGAAGTAGCCGGCCATCAGCCGCGGTCCTGGGTGAGGGTGGCCCACAGCCCGTACCCGTGCATCGCCTGCACGTCGCGCTCCATCTCCTCGCGGCTGCCGCTGGAGACCACGGCCCGCCCCTTGTGGTGCACGTCGAGCATCAGCTTGCGGGCCTTGTCCTTGGGGTAGCCGAAGTAGCTCTGGAAGACGTACTGGACGTAGCTCATCAGGTTGACGGGGTCGTTGTGGACGAGCGTCACCCACGGCACATCGGGTTCGGGGACGGCGAAGGTCTCTTCCGCCGACTCGGGCCGTTCGATCTCTACAGGAGCCACACTCACTTACCCCATGCTGCCACTGAGGGCCCGCGGTCGCACAAACGGGCCCCCGAAATCGTCAGACTGACGCAAAGAGGGGTAGCATCCGGCCATGGCTGCCACTCACCGGGGAACCGCCCCCGGATCCCGGCCGACCCGGTCGACAGCCGGAACGGAAAGGCGAGGTAACCGGTTGTGAACGCTGCGGACCTTGGGCTGCCGGTGGACGTGCCGTCGACCGCGCTCTTCACGGACCAGTACGAGCTGACCATGCTCCAGGCGGCCCTGCGCGCCGGGACGGCCGAGAGGCGGTCGGTCTTCGAGGTCTTCACCCGCCGACTGCCGGACGGGCGCCGCTACGGCGTGGTGGGCGGCACCGGCCGGGTCCTGGACGCGGTGGAGAACTTCCGCTTCGACGCGGGCGTCCTGGGCTTCCTGCGCGAGCGGGCGATCGTCGACGAGCCGACCCTTCAGTGGCTGGCCTCCTACCGCTTCTCGGGTGACATCTGGGGCTATCCGGAGGGCGAGGTCTACTTCCCGGGCTCCCCCGTCCTGCGGGTGGAGGGCTCCTTCGCGGAGTGCGTGCTCCTGGAGACCGTGATCCTGTCGATCCTGAACCACGACTCGGCGATCGCCGCCGCCGCCTCCCGGATGTCCGCCGCGGCCGCGGGCCGCCCGCTGATCGAGATGGGCGCCCGGCGCACCCACGAGCTGGCCGCGGTCGCCTCGGCGCGGGCCGCGTACGTGGGCGGCTTCGCCACCACCTCGGACCTGGCGGCCGGGTTCCGTTACGGCATTCCGACCGTCGGCACCAGTGCGCACGCCTTCACGCTGCTGCACGACAGCGAGCGGGACGCCTTCCGGGCCCAGGTGGACTCGCTGGGCCGGGGCACCACCCTGCTGGTGGACACCTACGACGTGGCCGAGGCGGTCCGTACCGCCGTGGAGATCGCCGGGCCCGAGCTGGGCGCGGTGCGGATCGACTCCGGCGACCTGCTGCTCGTCGCCCACCGGGTGCGCCAGCAGCTCGACGAGCTGGGCGCCACCGGCACGAAGATCGTGGTCACCTCCGACCTCGACGAGTACGCCATCGCCTCGCTCGCGGCCGCGCCCGTGGACGCGTACGGCGTCGGCACCCAGCTCGTCACCGGCAGCGGGCACCCCACCTGCTCCATGGTCTACAAGCTGGTCGCCCGCGCCCACAGCGCGGATCCGAAGGCGCCGCTGGTGCCGGTGGCGAAGAAGTCGATGGGCGGCAAGTCCTCGATCGGGGGACGCAAGTGGGCGGCCCGGCGCACCGACGCGGAGGGGATCGCGGAGGCCGAGGTGGTCGGCACCGGGCCGGTGCCGCCCGCGCTCGCGGAGCGGCAGCTGCTGGTGGAACTGGTCAAGGGCGGCGCGGTGGTGGCCAGGGAGCCGCTGGACGCGGCCCGGGAGCGGCACATCGCCGCGCGCGGGACACTGCCGATGTCCGCGATGCAGCTGTCGCGGGGCGAGCCGGTGCTGCCCACGGAGTACGTGTGAGGCCGCACCCCGGGCCTTTGCGCACCAATTGCCCTCTGCCGTTGCCGCGGCGGAGTCTCTACGCTCGTTGAACAGCTCCCTGACCTAAGGACAGCCGACATGCACCGCGCGTTGATCGTCGTGGACGTTCAGAACGACTTCTGCGAGGGCGGCAGCCTCGCGGTCACGGGCGGCTCCGACGTCGCCGCTGCCATCACCGACCTGATCGGGCAGGCCGCCGGCTCCGTGTACCGCCATGTGGTGGCCACCCGCGACCACCACATCGACCCGGGCCCCCACTTCTCGGCGCACCCCGACTACGAGCGCTCCTGGCCGGTGCACTGCGTGGCCGGGACGGAGGGCGTGGGCTTCCACCCGAACTTCGCGCCGGCGGTCGCCAGTGGGGCCATAGACGCCGTCTTCGACAAGGGTGCCCACGCGGCCGCGTACAGCGGGTTCGAGGGGCGCGACGAGAACGGCGTGGGGCTGGCGGACTGGCTGCGCGAGCGGGAGGTCACCGAGGTCGACGTGGTCGGCATCGCGACCGACCACTGCGTACGGGCGACGGCGCTGGACGCGGTGCGGGAGGGGTTCGCGGTGCACGTGCTGCTCGATCTGACCGCCGGCGTCTCCGCGGAGACCACGGCCCGGGCCGTCGAGGAGATGCGGAGCGCAGGCGCGGAGCTGTCGGGGAAGCCGGTGGGCTGACCCGGGCCCCGCCGGCCCCGGCAGGGGGCTACGGCCGCAGCAGGGCCCTTATCGGGTGCCAGAGCTCGGCCCCCGGATGCGGCGCCGTGCGCCACAGCAGGCCGTCCGGGTGGTGCAGGACGGCCGTGATCTCGTCCGGCGTCGGCGGCTCGGTGTTGCCGCGCAGATAGACCGCGCGCAGCCCCAGGTTCCGCAGCCGGGTCAGGGCGCGGGCCCGGTTGGCCGCATGGACCAGGACGCGCACCTTGCGGCCCTCCCCGGCGGGGGACGGCAGCGTGAGCGCGACGACGACGCTGCCGTTCGGCAGCTTGCTGAAACCTCCGCCAGGCATGGCGTACCGCTCCCCCGTGAGACGTCGTGTCAATAAGGACTCGTAGGACGCACCTAAACACGATCGGCCGCCGCCCGCTAGAGGGCGACGGCCGATCGTGGTTTGACCTGCGGTTTTGCGTACTACTTGGTCGACGGACCCACCTTCACGGTGATCGACGAGCCGTCCTTGGGCTGCTGGACGATCGAGATCCGGGTGTTGGTGTCAGGAACCTGCACGCTTCCCGTGGGGTTCGCCTCGTACCAGTAGGTGCCCCGGTGGTCGTCGAACATCGGCACGCCCGGCTGCGAGCGGACCGTGGTCGCCACGTCGGCCTTGTGCAGCGTGATCGCGTTCGTCGGGTAGAAGCTGAACGCGGCGTCGAACGGCGTGATCTTGTTGCGCATCAGCGTGCCGTCGGCCCACTTCAGCGGCTTGGCGTGGGCGTCGATCGGAAGGATCTGGCCGTGGCCCGGGTGGACCGAGACGTTGTTGTCCTTCTGGGAGGTGTCCCACAGCCAGATCATCAGACCGGGCTGGTACGCGTAGTGCTCCACCCACGACGGGCGGGACTTGGCGAAGCCGAAGTTGTACGGGCCGACCTTGAGGGTCTGGTCGTACGACACGTACTGGCGGTTCTCCGCGATGTAGTACTGCGCGTAGTCGTTGGTGAACGACTCGCCGATGCGGGAGAAGTTCTTCGGCGTCCAGCCGTTGTCGTCGCCCTCGGCACCGTCGGTGAAGAGCGCGGCGCCGTCGGCGTTCACGGTGATCGCGTCGGCGGTGAAGCCCTTGCCGCCCGCGCCGCCGTCCGTGGCGTAGCGGAAGCGGAGGTCGATCTTCTTGCCCGCGAAGGCGTCCAGGTTGTACGAGAGCTTCTTGTACGCGCCCGACACGTCGGTCAGGGCCGGCTTGTCGCTGGGGTCGCGGCTGATCGGCTGGCCGTCGGCGGTGCCGTCCAGCGCGGTCCAGGTGGCGCCGCCGTCCGTGGAGGCCTCGGCGTACAGGAAGTCGTAGTCCAGCTCGATGTCCCACCAGCCCGACAGGTCCAGGGAGGCCTTGGACTTGCCGGTCAGGTCGACCGGGCGGGTCAGGGTGTTGTTGAGGTTGTCACCCGCGCCGCTCCACCACTGCTTGGTGCCCTCGGCGGGCTTCACGACCGTGGTGGTGACCGGCTTCTTCGGCAGCTCGACGACGAGCGCCTGCTTGTCCTTGGTGTTGTACTCCGACACGCCCAGCTTGGTGGTCGAGCGCGTCGCGGCCTTGACCGTGTCGTAGTTGAGCCAGCCCAGCTGGAGCTTGTCCCAGGCGGTCATGTCGCCCGGCATGTCGCCGATCGAGTCCTTGCCGGTGCCCAGCCAGGAGCCGGCCGACATCAGGGACCAGAAGCCGACCGAGTTCTCGGCCTGGTTGGTGGTGTCGTAGAGGTCCGGCAGACCGAGGTCGTGGCCGTACTCGTGCGCGAAGACACCGAGGCCGCCGTTCTCCGGCTGCATCGTATAGTCGCCGACCCAGATGCCGGTGTCACCGATCTGCGTGCCGCCGGCCTTGTTGTTCGAGGGGCCGGTCTTGCCCGCGTCCGTGCCGTAGGCGTACGAGCGGTGCGCCCACAGGGCGTTGGTGCCCTGGGCGCCGCCGCCGGCCGACTCGTCCTCGCCCGCGTGGACGATCTGGAAGTGGTCGATGTAGCCGTCGGCCTCGTTGAAGTTGCCGTCGTTGTCGAAGTCGTTGCGGTCCCACTGGTCGTACTGCGCCAGGGCCGCCTTGATCTGCTCCGTGGTCTGGCCCTTGGCCTTCTGGTCCGCGGCCCAGGCGTTGACGCCGTCACGGACCAGGTCCATCACGTTCGAGCAGTTGGTGGCGCCGCAGTAGTTCGAGCCGTAGCGGGCCTCGTTCGCGGGGACGCGCACCCAGTCGGTGACCGTGCCGTCGACCGAGTAGCGGCCCGAGGACGTCTTCTCGTAGTACGTCTTCAGGGAGTGCTTCTCGGTGCCGTCGGCGTTCTTGCCGGACCCGAAGTACAGGTCCTGGAAGTGCTGCCGGCTGTAGTCCGCCTGCCAGGCGGTGGAGTTGTCCTTGGTGCGGTCCGGCTGCTTGATCGTGTTGTGCGCCGGGCCGGGGGTGCCGCCGTACTTGACGACCGCGGGCTTGGGGCCGGTCGGACCGTCCGGGTCGAACATGGTGGTGCTGTCGACCTGGTCGCCGAAGTCCACCAGGACCGTGAAGATCTTGTCGGTCTTCTCCCGGGCGAGCTCGACGTACTTCTTGTCGTCCAGCTGGACGATCTTGGAGGCGCCCCGCTGCTGCACCTTCTTGTCACCCGCGATGACCTTCTCCAGCGCCGCCTGGCGCTGCTGCTCACGCTGCTTGGTGAACGGGCCCGGGATGTTGTCGACGTGCTTGCCCGAGACGGAGCCCGGGTCCCGCCGCTCGACGGGTGCCGGGCTCTTGGAGTCGGCCTGGGCGGTGGCGAACGCGGAACCTATCGCGCCGGTCGTGGCAAGGGCCACGAGTATGGCGGCAGCTCTGACCGCTCGTCTGTTGCTGGTCACTTGATGATGTCCTCCCCCGCGGCCGCAGGCACGGACCGGGGGTGAGGGGTCTGGTCTCCGGTGCGCGGCACGCGTCTCAAGTGACGACATTGGACCGGAGTTGCCAAGGAAAAGACAGATCTTGACTTGAGTCAGGCAATTACATTATGCAGAGCGGACGTTCCGGTATCCGAACGGTTCCGATGTGCTACCCAACCGGGACATCAGGTGCGCCTGTCCCACCTGATGGAATGCCGAATGACTCCGTGCGCCCCCCGTGCTCCGGCACCGTGGGTTAGGTCACGCTTACCATCGGTTCCGCAGGGGCAAGCACCGACGTAGAGTCGCTTGACAGTGCGATCCGGTTGCCCGGTCGAGAGACCCGCCCCCATCCGATGCCTGCCCCCGAGGACGGATACCGCCATGCCGCGTCCGACTGCCGCACAGCTCGCCTACGGTTCGGCCACCGTCGTCTTCTCGACCGTGGCCATGATTCTTCTCTCCCGGACCGACTCGGGTGTCGGCGTGGGAGTGATAGTGCTCGCCGCGCTCCTGCTGGGACTGCTGGTCGCCATGACGGTGCCCATGCCGAAGGCGGCGCGCACGGTCCGTACGAACCGTGCCGCCGCCGCCGGCGAGAGCGCCGAGCCGGGGGTGCGCGTCCCGGCCGACTCGGTGCGGAGCTGACGCGCCCCGCGGCCGGCCACCTGCGCGGGGTCAGTGGGCGGTGGACACCACCACCGTCTTGCCGGCCTTGTCGTGCAGGCCCTGCCGGTACGGCTTGTCCGTGAGGATCGTGATGATCAGGATGATCTGCCACAGGCACGGACAGCACAGCAGGGCGGGCAGCCACAGCACGGCCGTACGGGCAAGCGCGGCGCTCGTGGTGGGCACACTGCCGTCGTTGAGCATCGCGACCCGCAGGTTCAGCAGCTTCTTGCCGACCGTCTGACCGTCGCGCTTGAGCATGAGGGTGTCGTACGCGAGATACGCCACGATGCCGATGAGGTTCCAGGCGAGTCCGCTGCCGCTGTACGCACGGGAGATGACGTCGGAGGTGTCCTCGCCGGTCCTCGTCTCGTACACCCAGCGGTCCGAGGACGCCCACTCCAGCAGCGCGAGCGGGATCGCGATCAGCAGCGCGTCGATGACGCGGGCGAGCAGGCGCCGCCCGAAGTCGGCGAGCGGCGGCATCCCGCTGAGCGGGTCGGGGCCGCCGTACTGGTTGCCGCCGCCGTACGGGTCGTACGGCGGCGGGGTGCCGCCGTACGGCGATCCGGGCGGCTGGTCGTAGGGGCTCCCGGGGGGAGGGCTTCCGTACGGACCGCCGCCGGGGGGAGGGGTGCCGCCGCCCGGAGGCGGGCTCGCGCCGCCGGGGGGCGGACCCTGGCTCCAGCCGGGAGGGGGCTGGGAGGGCTCGGACGGCTTCTTGAGGAACGGGTCGTCCTCAGGGGGCTGGCCGGGCGGCGGTTCGTTGCTCATGCCCGCAGTCGACCGCGCGGGATGAGGCCCCGCAACGGCACGGGGCCCGTTCGGGGTACGGCCGCCGCCGGGCCCCGCTCCCCGGCTCCCCGCGCCCCGGCTTCCCGCTCCCCCGCTTCCCGCTCAGGTCCCCGCGACGAAGGTGCGGGCCGCCTTGTCGTGCCAGCACTGGCGCCAGGGGCGGTCGAAGAGGCACCACACGACGTTGAGCACCCCGACGGCGAGCACCCCGAGGACGCCGTAGACCAGCCAGCGGCGCAGGGCCGCGCCGAAGGCCGGGGGCTCGTGCGACTCGATGTCGCGCACCTGCACCCGCAGCAGCCGCTTGCCCAGGGTGCGGCCCCACTTGGCGGTGGGCAGCGCCTCGTAGACCACCCCGAGGAGCAGGAAGGCGCCGAGCACGATGGCGAGGCAGCCGGCGGTGGTGCCGTCCAGGAGGTAGACCGTCACCGTCTCGCCGGAGAGCTTCGCGGCGTCGATCTTCTCCTGGATGTGGTCCGCGGCCTTGATCCCGAGCGGTATGGCGAGCGCGGCGAGGGCCGCGCCGAGCACCGCGGTGTCCACCAGCCGGGCGGCGAGGCGCCGGCCGATCCCGGCGGGCCGGGCCGCGGTCTGCGCCCGTGCGGCCCGCAGGAACGGATCCTCCACGGGCGGCTTCCACGGCACCACGGGCTCCCCGGGGCCCGCCTGCTCCTCGGGCCGCGCCAGTTGGTGCACCTGCTGCGCCCAGGAGGCCGATCCCCCGCCGGGCCCGGTGGTAACCGGCGAGGCGGGCGGGGCGGACTGCTGCTCTACGGGAGCGGGCTGCGGGGCGAGTGGCGCCGAGGGCAGCGCGGCCCGGACGGGCGCCGAGGGGACGGCCTGCGGGGCACCCTGCGGCTCGGCGCCGCGCGGGTCGGCCACGCGCGGGTCGCCCGCGACGCGCGGGTCCCCGGACCTCGCCCGGCCGGGCAGCGGCTGCGCGGGCAGCGACTGCACCGGGACCGGCGCGCCGGACGGGCTCCCGCCGTGCCCCTGCCCCGGCGGGACGGGGGCCGGGCCGGCGGGGGACGGCAGAGGCGCCCCGGACCGCTCGGACGCCGACCCGGCGGGCAGCGGCTGCGGCTGGGACTGAGACTGCGGCAATGGCTGCGGCCGACCGGCCCCGGGCTGACCGGGGAACGGCTGCGGCCGACCGGCCCCGGGCTGACCGGGGAACGGCTGCGGCCGACCGGCCTCGGGCTGACCGGGGTACGGCTGGGCCGGGAGCGGCTGACCCGAAAGCGGCTGGGCGGGCAGGGGCTGAACGGGAAGCGGCTGCGCGGGAAGGGGCTGCGCCGGAACGGGCTGAAGCTCCTGCCCGGCCTGACCCGCATGCCCCGCCTGCCCACCCGGACCCGCGTGCCCGGCCTGACCACCCTGGCCGACGTGACCCGTATGGCCCGCCGGCCCGGCCGGACCCGCATGCCCGCCCTGTCCGGCCTGACCCGTATGCCCCGCCTGCCCCGCCTGCCCCGGACCGGGGTCACCCGGCTGGCCCCACGAGACCCGCCGCGCCGCGTCGTCGCCGAAGCCCGACTGGTGGGAGGCGTCCGCGTGCCAGGCCGGGCCGGGTTCGGGGCGGCTGCCGTGGAGGGGGGCGGCGCCGGTCTCGTCGAGGAAGACCGGGCCGGTCTCCTCCACGGCCGGCGCGGCGGCGGGCGCGGGCATCGGCGGGGCCGAGGCGAGGGCGGGCGCCGCCGGGGCCGCGCCGGCGGGCGGGACGGGCATGGCCTCGCCCTCCGCCGGGGCGGGCCGGCTCGTACCGGGCACCCAGGCGGCACCGTTCCAGTACCGGACATATCCGGGGATGGACGGATCTGGATAGAAGCCGGCGAGGGGGGTGCCGTCGCCGGTGGCCGGGGTGGGGGCGCTCATCACGGTCCCGTATCTGCTCGTGGGCCTCGTCAATACAAGGGTCCACATCTACCAGACGGGCGAGGGCCCCCGGGCGGGTCCGTCGGTACCGGTCCCTATCCGGTCACGCCGCGAAGGCCTTCCGCCCGCCCCGGGACCTGGCCACGGCCCCGTCCGGACCCGGTCCCGGGGCCGTCGGAAAAATCTTCGGGAAGTCGCGTCATAGCGGCGCCGCACCCCGCTCTCACCTGGTGCGGGCCGTTCCCGGTCCGCGTACGCGGAGAGGAAAGGCACTGTCATGCACACCGTGGTGGAACGCGAACTGGAGCTCAAACTCGTGCTGTCGCCCGAGCGCAGCATCCCGGTCCCGGCCCGGCTGACCTACCGCACGGACGACCCGTACGCCGTGCACATCACCTTCCACGTGGGCACCGACCACCCCGTCACCTGGACGTTCGCCCGCGAGCTGCTCGTCGAGGGGGTGTTCCGGCCGTGCGGGCACGGCGACGTCCGGATCTGGCCCACCAAGGTGGACGGGCGCAGTGTGGTTCTGATGGCGCTCAGCTCGCCGGACGGCGACGCGCTGCTGGAGGCGCCGTCCGCCCAGGTGTCGGCGTGGCTGGAGCGGACGCTGCGGGTGGTGCCCCCGGGTTCTGAGGCCGGGCGGCTCGGTATCGACGACGGCCTCACCGAGCTGCTCGCCACCACGACGGGCCGCAGCCGCGCCGAGGAGCTGTACCTGAACGACCCGTGGCCCTCGGACGAGTCCCGGCCGGAGGAGGGTGCGTGACGGGCCGGGACGGTGCCGTAACGGTTCCTCAGAAGAGCTTGCCGGGGTTCAGCAGGCCCAGCGGGTCGAAGGCCCGCTTGACCGCGCGCTGCATCTCCACGCCCACCGGGCCGAGTTCCCGGGCCAGCCACTCCTTCTTCAGCACGCCCACGCCGTGCTCCCCGGTGATCGTGCCGCCCAGTCCCAGACCCAGCGCCATGATCTCGTCGAAGGACTCCCGGGCCCGGCGCGACTCGTCCTCGTCGGCCGGGTCGAAGCAGACGACGGGGTGGGTGTTGCCGTCCCCGGCGTGCGCGCAGACGCCGATCGTCAGGTCGTACTTCGCGGCGATCGCGGAGGTCCCCGCCAGCATCTCGGCGAGCCGCGAGCGCGGGACGCACACGTCGTCGATCATCGTGGCGGGCTTGATGGTCTCCAGCGCGGTGAGCGACAACCGGCGGGCCTGGAGCAGCAGTTCGGACTCGGCGGCGGACTCGGCCGGCACCACCTCGACGGCCCCGGCCGCGGTGCACAGCTCCCCCACGGCCGCCAGGTCGGCGGCCGGGTCGGGGGTGTCGAAGGCGGCGAGCAGCAGCGCCTCGGTGGTGTCGGGGAGGCCCATGTTCGCGAGCCGGTTGACGGCTCGTACGGTCGTGCGGTCCATGAGTTCGAGCAGCGACGGCGTGTGGCCGCGCTCCATGATCGCGCAGACCGCTTCACAGGCGGCGGCCGCGGAGGGGAACTCGGCGGCGAGCACCAGTTGCGGGGGCGGCGCCGGCCGGAGCGCGAGGACGGCCTTCACCACGATGCCGAGGCTGCCCTCGGAGCCGACGAAGAGCCGGGTCAGATCGTATCCGGCGACGCCCTTGGCGGTGCGCCGGCCGGTCTCCAGGAGGCGGCCGTCGGCGAGGACCACGTCCAGACCCAGGACGTACTCGGCGGTCACGCCGTACTTCACACAGCACAGTCCGCCGGACGCGGTGCCGATGTTCCCGCCGATGGTGCACTGCTCCCAACTGGACGGGTCCGGCGGGTAGTAGAGCCCGTGTTCCATGACTTTCCGGGAGAGCACGGCGTTGACGACGCCCGGCTCGACGACCGCGACCCGGTCAACCGGGCTGATCTCCAGGATGCGGTCCATCCGGACCAGGGACAGCACGAGGCATCCCTCGGTCGCGTTGGCGCCGCCGGACAGGCCCGTGCGGGCACCCTGCGGCACGACCGGGACGCGCAGCTCGGTGGCGGTCCGCATCACGTGCTGGACCTCCTCGACCGTCCGCGGCAGCACCACCGCGGCGGGCGCCCCGGCGGCGCAGAAGCTCGCCATGTCGTGGGTGTAGGAGGCGGTGACGTCCGGGTCGGTGATCAGCGCGTCGGCGGGCAGGCCCGCGCGCAGCCGGTCGAGGAGGACGCCCGGTTCGGGGGCGGGCACGGCGACGGGCTCGGCTCCATCGTTCATGATCCCAGCCTGGCACCCGGGGCCATCGGTGTGAAGTCTGCGCGGCCCGGCGGGCGCGGGCGGGATGTGCTCTTCGTATCGACGCACAGTGATCGCCATGGAGACCGAAGACGAATGGCCGCCGCGCCGACGGACCCTGACGCTGCCGCCGCCCGCCCGGCCGACGCCGCTGGAGCCGGCCGGACCGCCGCCCGCCCGCACCGCGCGCCGCACGATGATCGGCGCGGCGGTCGCCGCGCTGCTGACCGCCGGGGTCCTCGTGGTCCTGCCGCAGACCCGGCTCGCCGGCCACGACGCGCCGCCGCCCGCGCCGGGGCCGGTCGCGCGGGCGCTGACGGCGGTGGGGGCCGGGGCGCCCGCCTCGGCCGCCGAGCTGACCGCGCTGATCGCCGACCGGCGGGCGTGGGTGCGCGCCCACCCCGCCGACGACGCCTCCTGGGCGGTGCTGGGCTCGGCCTATCTGGGGCGGGGCCTGCGGTCGGCGGACTCCTCGTACTACCCGCGCGCCGAGTGGGCCCTGCGGCGTTCGCTGGCGGTCCGCCCAGCCGCCCGGGGCAACGCGGCCGCCCGCATCGGCCTGGCGGCGCTGGCCAACGCGCGGCACGACTACGCGGCGGCGCGGACCATCGCCGAGGAGGTGCGCCGGGGCGACCCCAAGCGGTGGACGGTGTATCCGGTGCTGGTCGAGGCATACATGGGCCTGGGTGACCTCAAGGGCGCGGCCGGGGCGGTGGAGAAGCTGCTCGATCTGCGCGGCGGCTCCACGGCGCTGGCCGCGGCGGGCGCGGTGTACCGGGAGCGGGGCTGGCGCGAGGACGCGGCGGCGTCGCTGACCGAGGCGGCCGCGTACGCCGCCACACCGGTCCAGAAGGCGGACTGCCTGCGGCAGTTGGGGGACCTGGCGTGGGACCGGGGTGAGCCCGCCGAGGCGCTCGCGCACCACGCGGCGGCGCTGCGCACGGATCCGGGCGCGCACGCGGCGCTGGCGGGCCGGGCCCGCGCGGAACTGGCGCTCGGCCGTACGGGGGCGGCGCGCCGCGACTACGCGGCGGCGGTCGCCCGTCTGCCACGCCCCGAATACCTGCTGGAGCTGGGCGAGTTGTACGAGTCGCTGGGGCTCGCCGCCGACGCCCGCGCCCAGTACGCGCGGCTGCGGGCGCGGGCCGCGTCGGACGACGGCCACGGGGTGCGGGACGCGCTCGTCCTGGGCCGTTTCGAGGCGGACCACGGCGCCCCGGAGGCGGCGGTGGAGCGGCTGCGCGCCCAGTGGCGGCGGGCGCCGAGCGCGGCGGTGGCGGACGCGCTGGGGTGGGCGCTGTACCGGGCCGGGGAGCCGGAGGAGGGCCTGGTGTTCGCCAGGGCGGCGGCGGAGAAGGGCGGCCGGACCGCGCTGTTCTCCTATCACCGGGGGGTGCTGGAGCGGGAGCTGGGCCAGTACGGTCCCGCGCGGCGTTACCTCGACGAGGCGCTGCGGACGAATCCGTACTTCTCGCCGCTGCTGGCGCGGGAGGCCCGGGAGCAGTTGGAGGGGCTCGGAGAGCTGCCGGAGGGGGGCCCGAAGGACATGTACGGGTCGGCGGCGCCGCCCAAGCAGACGCCGTAGCCCCGCCCGGGCCGCCGCCCCTGAACACCCGCGGCCGGCAGGCGGGAACAGCCGCGGCCCCCACGGGTCAGGTCCGTGGGGGCCGCGTGATCGTGAAGGTACTTCAACTGGCCTGCGCGGGAGGCGGGTTGCGGGTCACAGGTTGCCGCGCTTCTCCTGCTCGCGCTCGATCGCCTCGAACAGCGCCTTGAAGTTGCCCTTGCCGAATCCCATGGAACCGTGCCGTTCGATCATTTCGAAGAAGACCGTCGGCCGGTCCTGCACCGGCTTGGTGAAGATCTGGAGGAGGTAGCCGTCCTCGTCCCGGTCCACCAGGATCTTCAGCTCGCGCAGGGTCTCCACCGGCACCCGGGTCTCGCCCGCCCACTCGCCCAGCGTGTCGTAGTACGAGTCCGGGGTGTCCAGGAACGCCACGCCCGCCGCGCGCATCGCCCGTACCGTCGCGACGATGTCGTTCGTGGCCAGCGCGATGTGCTGGACGCCCGCGCCGCCGTAGAACTCCAGGTACTCGTCGATCTGCGACTTCTTCTTCGCGATCGCGGGCTCGTTGATCGGGAACTTGACCTTCAGCGTCCCGTCCGCGACGACCTTCGACATCAGCGCGCTGTACTCGGTCGCGATGTCGTCGCCCACGAACTCCTTCATGTTCGTGAAGCCCATGACGTTGTTGTAGAACGCCACCCACTCGTTCATCCTGCCGAGCTCGACGTTGCCCACGCAGTGGTCGATCGCCTGGAACGTGCGCTTGGCCGGCGGCTCGACGATCGGGTCGGCCGCGACGAAGCCGGGCAGGTACGGGCCGGTGTAGCCGGACCGGTCGACCAGGGTGTGGCGGGTCTTGCCGTACGTGGCGATCGCGGCGAGCACGACCGTGCCGTTCTCGTCCTTCACCTCGTACGGCTCGGCCAGGCCCGTCGCGCCGTGCGCCGTGGCGTACGCGTAGGCCGCGCGCGCGTCCGGCACCTCGATCGCGAGGTCGACGACTCCGTCGCCGTGCTCGGCCACGTGGTCGGCCAGGAAGCGGCCGTGGTCGGTGGACGCCTTGATGACGGAGGTGAACACGAACCGGGCGGAGCCGTTGGTCAGGACGTACGAGGCGGTCTCACGGCTGCCGTTCTCCGGTCCGGAGTACGCGACGAGCTTCATGCCGAAGGCGGTCGAGTAGTAGTGCGCGGCCTGCTTGGCGTTGCCCACGGCGAAGACGACCGCGTCCATTCCCTTCACCGGGAAGGGGTCGGCCTGCCGGGCGGTGTCGGGCGTGTGATCGATGGTCTCAGTCATGACGGCAGGCTCCCCCCGTCCTGCAAGGTGCGCAATAGTTTGCGTCAGCGGTGGACAATCTGCCCAGCCGGACCCCGCCGGGTTCCTGCTTTCTGTACATCGTGACCATCCGGAGAGGCTCATGGCGATCGATCATCTGGACGGGCGGCTCATCGTGCTGCTGGCACGGGAGCCGCGTATCGGGGTTCTTGAGGCGTCCCGCAGGCTCGGCGTGGCGCGCGGCACGGTCCAGGCCCGGCTCGACCGGCTCCAGTCGAACGGGGTGATCCGGGGGTTCGGCCCGGACGTCGACCCGGCGGCCCTCGGCTACCCGGTGACCGCCTTCGCGACCCTGGAGATCAAACAGGGCCAGGGCGCCGACGTACGGGCGCACCTGACCACCGTGCCCGAGGTCCTGGAGCTGCACACCACCACCGGCCACGGGGACATGCTCTGCCGGCTGGTGGCCCGCTCCAACGCCGACCTCCAGCGGGTGATCGACCGGGTCGTGGGCTTCGAGGGGATCGTCCGGGCCTCCACGGCGATCGTCATGGAGAACCCGGTCCCGCTGCGGATCATCCCGCTGGTGGAGCAGGCCGCGGAGGACTCGGCCAGGGGGTGAGGGACGGACGCGCCGGTCCTTCACCCCCTGCCGGATCGCTCCGCACTGATCACTCCGCACAAGATCCCTCCGTACAAAGATTCCGATGCAAAGAAGTAGTTGCAAAGAAAGGGTTGCAACGGATCCTTTGCGGCTCTACGGTTGTCCCATGACCGAGAACGACGACCCGCGACCGGACACCGCCCAGCCCGAGCCGCGCGAGCGGAAGCTCGACGCGCACTCGCTGCGGGGCCTGGCCCACCCCCTGCGCATCCGGCTGCTGGGCGCGCTGCGGCACGACGGCCCGGCCACCGCCTCCCAACTGGGCGAACGGCTCGGCGAGTCCAGCGGCGCGACCAGCTACCACCTGCGCCAGCTCGCCGCGCACGGCTTCGTCGAGGACGCGCCCGAGCACGGCAAGGGCCGCGAGCGCTGGTGGCGGGCGACCCACGAGGGCACGAGCTTCACCGAGGAGCTGCACCACGACAAGGACCCCGAGGTGCGCGGCGCGGTCGACCTGTTCAAGCACGAGATCGCGACCATCCACACCCAGGAGCTCTCCACCTGGCTGGGGACGATGAACGAGTGGTCCGACGAGTGGTCCGCCAACGCCGACATGAGCGACTTCACCCTGCGGCTGACCGCCGCGCAGTTGCGCGAGCTGAACGAGAAGACCCACGCGCTCATCGAGAGCTACCGCGACCTGGCCCACCAGGACACCGACGACACGGCCCAGGTCCGCGTCCATCTGCACGCGTTCCCGCGCAAGAGCTACTGAAGCGAACCCCCCGACCGGCGAAGGGATCACGCACATGCTGCCCGACACGTACACGTACCTCACCCTGCACGAGTACCGCGCCGCCGAACTCCGCGAGGAGGCCGCCGCCCACGCGCTCGCCCCGCGCCGCGAACCCCACCGCATACGTACGCGGGTGGGCCTGAAACTGGTCGCGTTGGGCACCCGCCTCGCCCAGCCCGCCCCGCCGCGCCACCGCACCCGTATCGCATGAGCGGCGCCGGGGGGCACGAGGAGGAGCACGGGGAGCGCGGGGAAGGAGGCGGGCGGCACGAGGAAGGGGGCGGCCAGGGGCGTACCCGCACTCCCCTGGCCGCCGTCCTGACGGCCAACACCATCTCCACCGCCGGAAGTTCACTGACCCTGATCGGCGTTCCCTGGTTCGTCCTGGAGACGACCGGGAGCGCCGGACGGGCCGGGGTGGTGGCCTTCTGCGCCACCCTGCCGATCGTGGTGGCCGCGCTGGTCGGCGGCCCGGTCATCGACCGCCTGGGGCGGCGGCGGGTGAGCGTCGGCTCCGACCTCGTCTGCGCGCTCGCCGTCGGCGCGGTCCCGCTGCTCCACTTCGCGGGAGCGCTCCCCTTCTGGCTGCTGTGCGCGCTGATGGCCGTGGAAGGGCTGGCCGCGACGCCCGGCCGGACCGCCCGGTACGTCCTGGTGCCCGACCTCGCCGAGCGCGCCGCTACGACCCTGACCCGCGCGGCCAGTCTCTTCGACGCGGTGCAGCGCGGCGCCCGGATGGCGGGCGCGGCCCTCGCCGGGCTGCTGATCGCGCTGGCCGGCGCCGAATCCGTCCTGCTCCTGGACGCGGCGACGTTCGGTACGTCCGCGCTGCTGGTCGCCCTCGGCCTGCGCGGCACCCGCGCGGCCGAGCCGGTACGGAACGCGGCGCCGGTCTCCCTCACCACCTACCGGGCCGAACTCCGCGAGACGTACGCCTACTTGCTGCGCGCCCGGCTGCTGCTCGCGGTCAGTGTGATGGTCATGGTCACCAACGGCCTCGACCAGGGCTGGAACGCGGTCCTGCTGCCCGTGCACGCCGAGCGCGAACTGGGCGGCTCCACCCAACTCGGCCTGCTGACCGCCGCGTTCGGGGCGGGCGGGCTGCTGGGCGCGCTGCTGTACGGCGCGGTGGGCCACCGCTTCCCCCGGCGTGCGGTGTTCACCACGGCCTTCGTCCTGGCGGGCGCGCCCCGCTTCGTGGTGGCCGCGCTGACCGGCTCGGCGCTGCCCCTCGCGATCACGATGGCGCTCGGCGGCCTCGCGGGCGGCATGCTCAACCCGATCCTGACGACGGTGACGTACGAACGCGTCCCCCAGGAGCTGCGCAGCCGCGTCTCCGGCGCCCTGACGGCCGGCTGCGAGCTGGCGATGCCGCTGGGCGGCCTGGGCGCGGGCCTGCTGGTGGACGGCGCCGGGGCGCGGGGAGCGCTGCTGGTCGCGGGCGCGGTGTATCTGGCGACGACGCTGAGCCCGCTGGTGTTCCCGGCATGGCGGCAGATGAACGACCAACTCCCGCCCTCGGGCCCCGGGTTGAAGCCGGAACCGGCGGTCGCGGCACGCTGAGCACCCGGGCCGGGCGGGGGCGCGTCGGGTGGGGGCGCGCCGGGCGGTCGGGCGTCTGGCCCGGCGGTCGGGCGTCCAGGCGGGCAGCCGGGCGGTCGGGGGCGCCGATCCGGGCAGTCAGGCGTCCAGCCGACTGCTTGGCATCCAGCCGGACGGTCGGGCGTCCAGCCGGGCAGCCGGGCGGTCGGGGGCGCCGGTCCGGGCAGTCCCGCTTCTAGCAGCTGGGAACGTCCCCGCCCTTGTCCAGCGCCTTCAGCGCGGAGACCGCCCCCGAGAGCGTCGTGACCGGGATCAGCCGCAGACCGCTGGGCAGTTCGGCGCGCGCGTCCGCGCACTCGTCCTTCGGTACGAGGAAGACGCTCGCCCCGTCCCGCCGCGCGGCCCGCGTCTTCAGCGAGACGCCGCCGACCGCGCCGACGGTGCCGTCCGCGTCGATCGTGCCCGTACCGGCGATCGTCCGGCCGCCGGTGAGGTCGCCGCCGGAGCCGTCGCCGTGGAGCTTGTCGACGATGCCGAGGGAGAAGAGCAGCCCGGCGCTGGGGCCGCCGACGTCGGCGAGGTTGAGGGTGACCTTGACCTGCTTCGGAGCGAGGTGGAGGTAGTTCAGCGCGGCGGCGGTGGCGCTGTCCTGCGACTCCTTCATCTCGGCCCGGTTGTGCTCGCTGATCTCCTCGTCGCTGCCGCCGCTCGGGTAGACCGAGTCGCGGGGCATGACGGCCTGATCGGTGCGGAACCAGGCCCGGACGACGTCGGAGATCCCCACGCTGGTGGAGGGGCCGGTCGCCACGATGGTCACCATCCGCAGCTGCCCGGTGGTGGGCCGGGCGGGCCTGCCCTCGATGGTGATCACCGGCTTGCCCTTGTCGTCCCCGAGCACGTTCGCGGTCGGCCCCGGCTCGGCCACGGAGAACGGCAGCGGCGCGAAGCCGACGACGGCGAGCAGCGCGACGACCGGGGCGGAGCCGATGGCGAGGTTACGGAGGCGTGAGTGACGGGGATGCACGGACCCAATGTATCGGGGCGCGGCGGATGCCCCGGGGGGCTGGGGTGCGACACCACACGGCAGCCGGGGTGGCGGGCTCCCCGGGCCGGGGCCGGGCGAAGGACTCCCGAACCGGGTCCGGGCGGGGGCTCAGGCCGGGTTCGGGCGGCGGACTCCCGGGCCGGGCCCGCGTACCTCCGGTACCCCGGTACGCCGGTACGCCGGTACGCCGGACTCCCGCGACTCGCGCCCCCGCCCCCTCCCCGCCCAAAGATCACCGCAGCGCGTCCGCGACCTCCCGGGCCGCGTCCACCACCCTCGGTCCGACCCGTTCGGGGACCGCGTCCGCGAGCATCACCACGCCCACGCTCCCCTCTATCCCCGTCACCCCGACCAGCGGCGCGGCGGCGCCGCTCGCCCCGGCCTCCAGCTCGCCATGGGTGAGGGTGAAGCCGGGGTCGACGAGGCCGCCGGCCTGGCGGGCGGAGAGGATGGCGCGGCCCGCGGCACCCCGGTCGAGGGGGTGGCGGAACCCGGCCCGGTAGGCCACGTGGTAGTCGGTCCAGGTCGGCTCGACGACCGCGACGGCGAGCGCGTCCGCCCCGTCGACCAGGGTGAGGTGCGCGGTCGCCCCGATGTCCTCGGCGAGGGAGCGCAGCGCCGGCAGGGCCGCCTCCCGTACGAGCGGATGGACCTGCCGGCCCAGGCGCAGCACCCCGAGGCCGACCCGGGCGCGGCCGCCCAGATCACGTCGTACGAGAGCGTGCTGTTCCAGTGTGGCGAGCAGACGGTAGACCACCGTCCGGTTGACGCCGAGTTTGTTGGACAACTCGGTGACGGTCAGGCCGTGGTCGGTGTCGGCGAGCAGCTTGAGGACACGCAGTCCCCGGTCGAGCGTCTGGGAGGTCTCCGCGGTCACGACGCCCACTCCTTATGGTGAGTCGCGGCGGCTCCCCACGGACTCGCGGCACCGGTCCCATCGGCGACGCGCACAGAGGCCGCCGGCAGGCCATGGCACCGGCTGCGCTCCGCGGCGGCGCTGCCACGGGGCGTTTTGCATGGCCGGGACAGTAGCGACCGGTCCCGCTCAGCGGAAGCCCTCGTCCAGAATCCGGGCGCGCACGGTGGCGACCCGGGGTTTTCCTCCTGGTTCGGGACCGGATTCCAGGCTGCCGGGGCCGTACGCAGGACCGAGGTGCGGGGTCGACCGGAGGCGACCCGAACTCTCCCCCACCGGAGGAGCGTCAACGGGATCGGATCACCCCGCCCCCACACCCCCACCGGTCACTTCATCCGCGTGGCCCACTCCTGCACCTTCTTGATCCGCTCACGGATCTGCCCCGCCGTGGCCTCGGCGCTCGGCGGTCCGCCGCACACCCGCCGCAGCTCGGTGTGGATGACGCCGTGCGGCTTGCCGCTCTGGTGGACGTACGCGCCCACCATCGTGTTCAACTGCTTGCGCAGCTCCAGCAGCTCCTTGTGGGAGACGACGGGCCGCCGCTCGGCGGGCATCTCCAGGAGGTCGGCCTGCTCGGCCGGCTTCTGCCGGCTGTGCGCGATCTGCCGGGCCTGCCGCTTCTGGAGCAGCAGCTGCACCTGGTCGGGTTCGAGGAGCCCGGGGATCCCGAGGTAGTCCTGCTCCTCCTCGCTGCCGGGGTGGGCCTGCATACCGAACTCGGCCCCGTCGTAGAGCACCCGGTCGAAGACGGCGTCCGACTCCAGGGCCTCGAAGGGGAGCATGTCCTGGTCGCCGGTGTCCTCGTCCTGCTGCTTCTCGGCCTCGGCGAGGAGCTTGTCCTCCTCGGCGTACGGGTCCTCCTCCCCCTCCTTCTTCGGCTTGTCGAGCACATGGTCGCGCTCGACCTCCATCTCGGAGGCGAAGCCCAGCAGGGTGGGGATGGTCGGCACGAAGACAGAGGCGGTCTCGCCGCGCCGCCGCGACCGTACGAAACGGCCGACGGCCTGGGCGAAGAAGAGGGGCGTGGAGATGGTGGTGGCGTAGACGCCGACGGCGAGCCGGGGCACGTCGACGCCCTCGGAGACCATCCGGACGGCGACCATCCACCGGTCGTCGCTGTGGCTGAACTCGTCGATCTTCTTGGACGCACCCGTGTCGTCGGAGAGGACGACGGTGGCCTTGTGGCCCGTGATGTCCCGGATGAGCTTGGCGTAGGCGCGGGCGGAGTCCTGGTCCGAGGCGATGACGAGGGCGCCGGCGTCCGGGATGCCCTTGCGGACCTCGGTGAGCCGCTGGTCGGCGGCGCGCAGCACGTTCGGCATCCAGTCGCCGCGCGGATCGAGCGCGGTGCGCCAGGCCTGGCTGATGGCGTCCTTGGTGAGCGGCTCCCCCAGCCGCGCCTCGATCTCGTCACCGGCCTTGGTGCGCCAGCGCATGTTGCCGCTGTACGAGAGGAAGATGACCGGCCGGACGACACCGTCGCCGAGGGCGTTGCCGTATCCGTAGGTGTAGTCGGCGGAGGACCGCCGGATGCCGTCGTTCCCCTCCTCGTACGTGACGAAGGGGATGGGGTTGGTGTCGGACCGGAAGGGGGTGCCGGTCAGGGCGAGCCGCCGGGTGGCCGGGTCGAACGCCTCCAGGCAGGCCTCACCCCAGGACTTCGAGTCACCGGCGTGATGGATCTCGTCCAGGATGACGAGGGTCTTGCGCTGCTCGCAGCGGTTGCGGTGGAGCATGGGGCGCACGCCCACACCGGCGTACGTGACGGCGACCCCGTGGTACTCCTTGCTCAGCGGCCCCGCACTGTAGTCGGGGTCCAGCCGGATGCCTATCCGCGCGGCGGCCTCCGCCCACTGCTTCTTCAGGTGCTCGGTCGGCGCGACGACGGTGATCTGCTGCACGACGTGATGGTGCAGCAGCCACGACGCGAGCGTCAGCGCGAAGGTCGTCTTGCCGGCGCCGGGCGTGGCGACGGCGAGGAAGTCGCGCGGCTGCTCCTGGACGTACTTCTCCAGCGCCCCCTGCTGCCAGGCACGCAGCTTGTTGGCCGTACCCCAGGGGGCACGCCCGGGAAAAGCGGGCGAGAGGTGGTGGGAGGCGGTAGTAGTCACGGTCTCCGGTTCGTGCGCTCGGGTGCGGCGGCCGACCCGACCCGACCCCGGGCCCTCGACCACGTACGTACGACAACCGGGCCACCTTACCGGTGGAGCGGGGGTGGGGGCGGGGTGGCGGGGCGGGTGGGGGGTGGGGGGTGAGGGGGGTCACAGTGGGGGTGGGGGGTGGGGGCGGCGTCCCGCCGGGGGGAGGGGCGGAACTCCGGCAAGGGCAGGGGCGGAGCCCCGCCGGGGTGCAGGGGCGCGGCCCCGCCGGGGTGCAGGGGCGGAGCCCCGCCGGGTGCAGGGGTCCGGCCCCGCCGGGGGCAGGCGCGGAACTTCGGCAAGGGCAGGGGCGCGGCCAGGCCGGGGTGCAGGGGCGCAGTACCGCCGGGTGCAGGGGCGGAACCCCGCCGGGGGTGCAGGGGCGGAACCCCGCCGGGGGTGCAGGGGCGCAGCCCCGCCGGGGGTGCAGGGGCGGAACCTCGCCGGGGGTGCAGGGGCGCAGCCCCGCCGGGGGTGTAGGGGCGCAGCCCCGCCGGGGGTGTAGGGGCGCAGCCCCGCCAGGGGTGCAGGGGCGCAGCCCCGCCAGGGGTGCAGGGGGCGGAGTCCCCGCTCAGGGGTCCGGGGACGGAGTCCCCGGGTAAACCCCACCCCTCCACCCCACCTCCCCCCACCCCCGGAGGGTTCAGGGAAGGGGCGGGGAGGGGCGAACCTCCCGAAGCCGCACCCCCACCCACGCCCCCACCCCCGCGACAACCGCCATGGGCAGAAACACCGCCACGAACGCCCCGGGGTGCCCACCCCCAACAGCCCCACCAACCCCACCCACCTCATGCGCAGCCCCCACCGACCCCCCACCCAGCGCCGCGAACGCCGCCCCACCCCCCGCGAGCAGCAGCACGTTCGACAGCCCGTCCGAGATCTGGAGGGCGGCGGAGTTCGTCCCCGCCTCCCCCGGCGCCGAGAGCTTCAGCAGCAGCACGCTCGTAGCGGCGATGACCATGCCCATCCCGAAGCACCCCACGCCCCAGGCGACCGCCACCACCCACACCGGCACCCACGACACCAGCACGCTCGGCGCCGCAGCGATGGCCGAGGCGACCATCAGCATCCCCACCACCATGAGCCGCTCGCGGTACGGCTCGGCCCACGGCCGCGCCTGTACGTACGATCCGAGCGCCCACGTCCCCCCGCCCGCCGCCAGCGACAGCCCGGCCAGGGTCGGCGACATCCCCCGCTGTGTCACGAGCATCAGCGGTACGAACGACTCGGCCGCGATGAACGACCCCGCCGCGATCCCCCGCAGCAGCACCACGGACGGCAGCCCCCGCACCGCCCGGTACGTACCGCGCGGCAGCAGTGCGCGCCGCCCGGCGACGGCGGGCACCAGCAGCGCGGCGCCCGCGACCGCGGGCAGGAGGGAGAGTGGGCGCAGGTCCTGCCCGGCGTACTGGAGCAGCCCCGCGCCCAGCGAGATCATCAGCGCGAGCCGGATGCGGCGGCGGTCGAAGGGCTCGACGGGCGCGCCCGGGTCGGCGGGCCCGGACGCCATCCGCCGGATCGCGGGCAGCGCGAGCGCCAGCGGGAAGACGACGAGTACGGGAATGCCCACGAACACCCACCGCCACCCCAGGTGCTCGGTGACGCTGCCGGCCGCCAGCGGCCCGACCACCGACGGCACCACCCAGCTCGCCGCGAACGCCGCCATGATCGCGGGCCGCATGTGCTCGGGGTAGGCGCGCCCGACCACGACGTACAGCGCCACGATGACCAGCCCGCCCCCGAGCCCCTGCACGGCCCGCCCGCCGATGAAGGTCCACATGTTCACGGCGGTCCCGGACAGCAGCAGCCCCGCCCCGAACGCCGCGATCCCGACCGCGAGCGCCCCGAGCGGCCCGCGCCGGTCGGCCCACTGCCCGGCGACGACCATGCCGAAGAGGCTGGTGGTGAAGTACGCGGAGAAGGCGAACGCGTACAGCGACACCCCGTCCAACTCCCGCGCCGCCACGGGCATGGCGGTCCCGACGGCGGTCGCCTCGAAGGCGATGAGGACGACGACGGCGATGGTGCCGATGCTGAGCGCGCGATGGGTTTTGCCGAGGATGCCGGGGGTGCCCGAGGGGCCGGAGGGGTCGGGGGTGCGGGAGGGGGTGACGTCCGCGTCGGCTGATTCCAGGGCGCTCATGGGCCCACAGTAAGGGCCGAGAACCCCTTTGACCCCTGTCCAGAGACGGTCCCGCACCTCAGCATTTGGTCGTAAGCCCCAGCGCTCACTCCCGCCCCGGCCCCCAGGCGGCTCCTATGAACGGGCCCCTACAAACACGACTATGAACACGACATGGCAGTCACATTGCAGCCCCCACCCACCCCTTCCCCCGCCGCTCCCCGCCCCCTACGGTCAAAGAAGTCAACACCCGGCCGTGTGCCCGAGTGGCTCAGGGGCTCGCCTGCAAAGCGAGTAACGCGGGTTCAATTCCCGCCACGGCCTCCAACAGGCAAGCGCAGTGGGCGCCGTCCTACGGCGCTCACCCCTTCGGGGGTTCGCATTTCAGCTCCGCTTTGGCGAAGCGCACGAACTGTTGCATGAGAACAGTGAAGGTTTCCTTGGTCCGTTCGTCGCGGGGCGCGGATTTCGCGCTGATCCCCAGCTCTACGATTTTCACCTCAGCGGGCGATACGTTGCGCGGGGACGGCGGCCGCCCTGGGCGCTCGCACCGGAAGTAGGCGGAGACTCCCCCCCGGTAGACGATTCCTTTGTCGCCGGCGGCGATGGGAGTCGGATCGAGCGGCGCATTCGAATTCCAGACGAACTTCTCGACATCGCTTCCCTCGGACCACGAACGCTCCCCCCATGCCGTGAAATTCGCCACGCCATTGACTTCCACCTGACATCCGGCAAATTTCCTGCGCCCGTACAGGTCAAAAACCCGATCCCCCTTCACCTCCACGTCTTCATCTGTGCTTTTCGGAAGCAGGGACGCCACGGAGCCCCCCGGGAACGCTCCCCAACAAACCCTCTCGGGCAACTGCGGCGGTGAGTCTGCCTTCTCCTTGCCGCTTCCGGAGCATGCGCCGAGCAGCACCACAGCGACCAAAGAGGACGCCAGCGGGACGACTGACGCCCGGACCGTTCCCGGCGCCTCGCGTCGAGCCCTCCTCGGCGGAGTCACTTCTCGCCCTCCGCGTGGCGTGAACTGTCGAAGACGTCACGACCGCCCGCATGTGCCGTAGCCGCCTGGGTGGATGCCGAGCCCTGGTATTCACGGATGTCCGTCTCCGAAAGGCCCGAGCTACGTCCGGCGCTCCCCACTGCAGCCGCGGCGGACTCCTTGGCTCGCTTCTCACCCTGCACATAGGCATCTGCAGCTTCCTGGGTGGCTGCCGCAGCGGAATCCTTCTTGGCCCCGTCGACGACGACCTCCGTGATGTCCTCCTGAAGCCACTCCACGGCGTCCCCGCCGACAGGGAGCATCTCGATGTACTTCGCCCCAACCGCCCCGATAATACGGTTGGCCCACTTCGCCTTGTCCGCAATCGCCTTGTTGAACTCGGCGTCCTGGGCGGAGTACTTCTCATGGACCGCCTGTACGCGCGCCTCAGTCATCATCCCGGCGATCTCGCCACCGGGATGGACCGCGTTGCGCACCGCCTCCCCCACGTCGGACCCGTGGTTCTCCGGATGAGTGAAGACGTCCCGCACCAGGAGTGTCGTGTAGGCCTGCTGGGCGCTGGTGATCGAACCGTAGGCATCCGGGTCCTGGGCTACGGCGCAGATGAATTGCGACATTTCTGCCTTGTCGAAGTGCGCTCGTACCCCGAATGTCCTGGCCTGTTTCGCTCCATCCTCCGTGGCCGCCTGAAGGTCCGGCATGTACTCGGCGGCCATGTTCCCGAAGTTCGCGGACATACCTGCCAACGTTCCAGGCACGTCTCCGCTGCCCGTCAACAGCCCTGGGGCGCCCCCCACCTTCGAGACGACCCGCTCCATCACCTTGGCCATCTGCTCCGTGTGCTCCACGGGCCGCGCGTGCTCGTCCCCCACCACCCGCCCCGTGACCGCCGCCTCCAGCGCGTTCCCGGTCGCCGTCTGGAGTGGGGTCGGGAGGGGGCCGTCGGTGGGGGGTGCGTCGAACCAGTCCGCTGTCGACTTACGGTCCAGGGCGTAGTCGACCATCCCCTGGGGGCGGCCCTGCTCGCCGGAGACCGGCTTGTCGTCCGTGGTGACGATGCCGTTGCCGTCGCTGTCCTCGCGTACCGGCTCGTTGAAGAAGGCCGTGGAAGCCTCGGGATTGCGGCCCAGGGCCTGCATGAGGCCCGTCATGGGGTCGAAACCGCGGCCGCCCCCCTTGTCGAGGTTGAAGGCCAGCGCCGGGGACGTCGGGACGTTCCCTTCCCAGATGCCCGGGTCCTTGTGCTCCATCCCGACCATGTCGCGCCCGATCGGGACCAGGAACTCCTTGTCGTACCGGCCGTGGCGCAGCAGCGCGCCCAGTGCCTGGTACCCGTACACCTTCGCGCCGACGGCCGTGACGCCCGGGATGTCGATCCGCTTGCGGCCGGCGCGCATCATGTCGAGGGTCCACGAGGCGTCCAGATGGCCGCGCGTCCGAGGGTTGGTGGCGACGCCGAGCATCTCGCCCATGTCGTCCTGGAGGCCGTGCACCATCGCGACCCGGTCCCGCCCAGCCGCACCCAGACCCGTCGCGTCCAGCGACATCTTCGTGTACAGCTCCAGGGTGCCGTCCGCGCCCATCCGCCGGTAGAAGGCGGTGGCGAACTCCGGGTCCTTGGCGTTGTCGTGCACCAGCTCCTGGAGGCGGCGAAGCGCCTCGACGTTGCGTGCCACGCCCCCGGGCCCGGTGGCCTGCAGGGCCAGTTCGCGCGCCCGTGCCGCCTTCTCGTCCTTCAGGCCGGCGAACTCCGGCGCGGCGAAGTCGTGCTCGCTTCCGTCGTTCCCCGCCAGCGCCCGCCGCAGCGACTCGTCCGCCTCGCCGCACTCCTCCACGATGGCTTTGATACGCCGTTGCCACTCGGCGGCGGCTTCGTTCCGCCGCTGGAGCTCGGGATCGGCGGAGACTCCGGGGGTGGTGTGATGCGTGGAGTAGTCCCCGGCGACGGAGTAACGGGCGGTCACCCGGCCCTGGGAGTCCACGACGATTCCCGATTTCTCCGAGCCGTCGACGATCTTCTGTAACTCGTCCCTGGCCCGCTTGAACGCCGCGTACCCGTCCGCCAGAACCGCGTGGATCCCCTTCGCCTCCGCCGCCGCGTCCTCGAACTCCTTCGTCGTCTTGTCGATGAAGTGTTTGGTGACGCCCGCGTTCACCCCGGCCCAGTCCGCCTTGTCGGCGTGCGCCTTCATGCCCTTGCGGGCCTCCTCGGCGAGGGTCTTGAGACGCGTGACCATGTCCGACCAGTCGTCGACCGCGGTCTTCAGCTTGTCCAGCGGTGCGTTCACCACGTCGTCGTACGTGAGCATGTCCTGATACCGACCTTGGTGATTCGAAGTCCCGTTGACCGTTGACCCGTGTCCCGGGCCTACTTCAGGTATTCGTCGATCCGCGACACCGCGAGCAGCTCGCCCCCGACCCGCTGGTCGTCCTTCGCGTGGGCGGCCATCGAGTAGTCGAGGTGGTTGGAGATCTGCGCGCACGCGTCGCTGAGCGTGCGCAGCTGGGTGTCCCACTTGGCGCGGACCTTCGCGAGTTCGCCCCCGCTGGTGAAGTTGCGGGCGGTGAGCGCGGTCGCCGCGGCGCCGGTGGATTCGCGGGCGTGATTGCCGTCGCGCTTCAGCCCGTCGTGCAGCTTGAACGCGTCCCCGCCCACCACGCCGAGGTCGTCGCGCCGCACGCTGAGGTCGGCACCCGCCGGGGCGCTCGGCCCGTTGTCGGCGCGGTTGAGCCGCGTGGACCCCTTCGTGGCCGCACTCGCCTGTGCCTGACGCCACTCTTCCTCGAACGACATGCGGATTCCGCCCCCGACCGACTCTGCAACGACCTCAAACCGTAGGCAGGGTTCGCCCTTCGCGCCAGCACATGCTCCGGCTATGGGAGGACGTGGCCGTTTCATCCCCCCTGAATGGCTGGGATGGGGTGGGTGAGGTGTTGACGGTGACCGGTGGGGTGCCGGTCGTCTTACGTGGTGCGGCGACGCGACCGTACGAGCAGCACGGCGACGGCCACCGCGACGGCACCCGCCGCGCCCAGGCCCACCCACAGGCCCGTATTGCCACCACCACCGGAATCGGACGCGGCGGCACCGGCGGGGGTGGCGGGTGCGGGCTTGTGCGAGGCGGTGGGCGCGGGGGTCGGGGAGGCGGATCCCTGCGGTGCCCCGGCCGGCGCCAGGTCGGGCAGCGGCCATTCGTTCGCCGGGCCCGGGTCGCCCGGGGTCTTCAGGGCGATGCGGGGGCGGACGACGCCGTATCCGATGTAGTCGCTGCGCTTCTCCCCGTTCTTGGGGCCGCCGGCGGTGTTGAGCAGGACGCGGAGGACCTGGTTGTTGGTCCACTGGGGGTACTTGGACCAGATGAGGGCGGCGGAGGCGGAGGCGAGGGCGGTGGCGTCGCTGGTGCCGTGGCTGAGGCAGATCTGGGTGCCGCCGCCGCAGGCTTCCGTCATCTCGTCGCCGGGGGCGGCGAGGTCGACCTGCGGGCCGTGCTCGGACTCCTTGGTCGCCTCGATCTTCTTGTCCACGGCTGCTACGCCTACGACGCCCGGGGTTGCTCCGGGGTACTCGACCTGGTTGCCCTTGTCACCGCTGTTGCCGACAGCGGCGAAGATCAGGGATCCCTTGGACATGGCGTACTTCACCGCGCTGGTGAGTTCGCTCGAACTTTCCGGGGAGCCCTGCGAAATGTTGATCACCTTGGCTCCGTGATCCGCCGCGTAGCGGATTCCCTGGCTGAGCTTCTTGAGCCACATGGGGAGGTTGACGAGCTTCCCGCCCTCGGTGTCCTTCGGAAGCCTCACCGGCAGGATTTTCACGCCGGGGGCCAGGCCGTAGGCGCCATCCGCCGCGGACCTCTTGCCCGTACCGGCGATCAGGGAAGCCATGCTCGTTCCGTGGCCCTCCCAATCGTCGTGCTCGTCACCTTTGGCACTGGAGAGATTGAGCCCGGGCAGCACCTGTCCCCGGAGGTCGGCGAGGGTGTCATCCACCCCGCTGTCGATGACGGCGACGGTGATCCCCCTGCCTGTGCTGGTCTTCCACATCTCTTCCGCCTGCATGGCGTCGAGGTGCCACTGGCGTTGCCGCACCGTGTCCGCGTGGGCGGGCAAGGCCGCGATGCCCACCAGCAGCGTGCCCAGGAGTAGGGACACGGCACGACCATGCCGCATTGCTCGATGGCTGCTGGTAGACATGCGCTTCCTTCGTAGAGGCTCAGTCGATTACAGGCGGCACGATACGGCGGTCGCTCTGCTGCCAGGTCTCCTCGTCCTCGGTGAGGTAGTCCGGGCGCTCGCCCTCGCGCTCGTCGCGGCGTCCGGCCGGGGCGTGCGTGCCGGGGGGAATCATGCCTCGACCGCCGGAACGACCAGCGCTCGCACTGCGTTCGGCTGTGCCATTGCGTACGAGACCCGAGCCGCCCTCCGTGAACGGACGGCCGGTCCGGGTGCCCGGCTCGGTCGGGCGACCGCCGACGATGCCGCCGGGCTCGGCCGCCAGACGGCGTCCCCCGGAGAAGCCGCCCCGGCCTCCGCCGCCTCCCACGTGGCCGCCCGGGCCATGCCCCATCGGCGGGCGGCCCTGCATGCCCTGAGTGCCCCTGAGGCCCTGCCGGCCCTCGTCTCCCACGACAGTCCCCCGGGGAATGCCGCTGGTGGGCCGGCCTTCGCCGGGCGGTACGGGACGGCCGCCGACGATGCCGGGCTCTCGGGGAAGCGCGCTGGGCGGGAGGCCGCCCACGGTCGCCCGACCCGGCAGGCCGGGGCCGCGAAGACCGCCGGTCGCCTGCCGGCCGCCCGGGATACCGGGCTCCGGCACGCCGTTTTTCCCGCTTCCGGTGAACGTGGGTGGGATGGTCCCGAGAGGCGGCACAGGGCCGATGTCCGGCCTACCGACGGGTGACGGAGTGACGGGGACGACAGGGGCGGTGGAGGTTACGTCGGTGGGCGGCAGCGGTGTTTTGACGCCGTCGATGATCGTCCCGACAGGGATGTCGGGACGGTGAGTCGTATGCGTCTCCCCTACCGGAATCACGGTGTGCGGCGTCACCGTCGTGCTGTGTGTCGTCCCCGAAGTGCTCGAAAGGTGGCTGCCCGATTTCGACGTCGAAGCCGTGGTCCCTGTGCTCCCGCTCGACGACGTTCCTCCGCCTCCGACGTACTGTCTGTCGCTTCGGCTGCGTTCCGGCACAAACACCGCAGGCGGCGGCGGAAAAACCGGCGGTCGCAACCCCGCCACCTGCTCCCCCGACTGCACATACACATCCGCCAGCCGCTTCAGCTCGCGCACCGCCTCCTGGCGCTGGCCCTCCATCTTCTCGTTCAGGCCCGTCAGCTTGGCCGACGCCTCGCGGGCGTCCTTCTGGCCGTCGGGGTCGTGGTGGGCCGCGATGTACAGCTTCTGGGTGTCGGTCGCCTGCTGCTTGAGGGCCGGGTCGTACTCCGGGACCGCCGACTTCGCCTGGGTGATCGCGTGGGAGACCGAGGCGAGCCAGCCCGACGCGTCCTGGCTGTACTTGCCCAGCTCCAGCGTGGCCATCGCGGCGTCGTGGCCCCAGTTCGTGAACGCCTTCGCGCCCTCGCCCTGCCAGACCACCCGGCTCATGTGCAGCTTGAGGTCGTCGCCGATCTTCGTGATCGTCGTGGCGGCCTTCGCCAGCTTCTGGGCCAGGCCGTGGGCGGAGTCGCCCTTCATCCCCTGGACCATGGCCCACAGTTCCTGATGGGACTTGGACTCGAAGTCCGTACGCTCCACCGGCGGCGTCTTCGGCGCCCCCTGTCCGCCCTCGCCGCTACGGCCCTTGTTCTCAGCCATCCCGTCGCACCACCATTCCCCGACTTCCGTCGTCCCCCGTCACGTACGCCGCGTGTGCCGCGCGCGCCGCGTCCATCAGATCCCACCGGTCATCAGATCCCGCCGGCCATCAGATCCCACCGGTCGTCAGATCCCGCCGACCGTCGCGCCCTTGTCCGGCGCGGGGCCGTCGGCCTGCGGCGACGCGCCCGGGGTCGAGCCCGGGCCGTACCTCTCGTACTGCTTGTGCAGCTCGTCGCTGATCGCGCGCATGCGGTCGCGGACGTCCGCGTCCACGCCGTCGTAGCCGTTCTCCGCCGCCAGTACGGCGATGCACAGGCCCTCGATCTGCATGCCCAGCGCCTTGGAGAGCTGGCCGATCTGCTCGTGGACGACCTCGTACACCCCGTACAGGAACGCGCTCTCCTTGAAGGAGTCCGGTCCCAGCTCCGACTTGGCCAGGCGGTCCGCGCCGATCTTGACCGACGAGGCCTCGGACTCGTTGAGCTCGGTGAGCAGCGCGTCCACCCGCTTCTTGAAGATGAGCATCGACTCGGCCTCGCGGGCCATGTCCGCCGCCACTGCCACGGCGGCACCGGCCGCCGCTCCGAACCCGGGCATCATCCCGAGCACCGGCGCCAGCGCGCTCATCCCGGGCGCCACGCCCCCGCTGCCATCCTGCGCCACAGTCGCCTCCCCGTTCGCCGTTCCCCGTACAGCTCCGAAAGCAACTGTAGTCAGCGCCGCTGACAGACTGAACTCCTCCCTCTGCTTTCGGTCTTGACCGATCCCTTCTCGTACGAGGACACACGGGTGACCGGTTGGGTTCCCGTGGCATGACAAAGCCGGGCGGGACCCGTCGGCCCCGCCCGGCAACCTTCAGCAGCCGTCAGACGTCCGTCGTCCGTCGTCAGACGACAGACGACAGCCCCCGTCACCCGCCTACGCGCCCCCCACCGTCACCACCGCCGCCTGCGGGCGGATCGGGAGGCGGTTGACCGGGCGGCCCGTGGCCGCGCGGACCGCCGAGGCGATCGCCGCGGGGCTCGTCACCACCGGTACCGCGCTCGCCGCCTTCGCGCCGAAGGGAGCCACCACGTCGCGCTCCTCCACCAGCTTCACGATGCGGATGTCGGGGGCGTCCAGGGCCGTGGGGAGGGCGTAGCCCGTCAGGTCGGGGTGGCGGACCAGGCCGCGGGCCGTGCGGAGGTTCTCCGTCAGCGCCGCGCCCACCCCCTGCGTCACGCCCGCCTCGATACGGGCCGCCAGCTGCGCGGGGTTGAGGACGCGGCCCACGTCCTGGGCCACCGCCAGCTCCACCACGCGGACCGAGCCGATCTCGATGTCCACGTCGACCACCGCGCGGATCGCGCAGAAGGCGAGGCCCACGAAGGCGTCGCCCTGGCCCGTCTCGTCCAGGGGCTCGGTGGGGTGCGGGCGGCACTGGGCCGTGGCCCACAGCTCCTTGCCGTCCATCGCCTCGGTGACCGTCGTGGACAGCACGCCGTCGTACGACGTGATCTTGCCGTCGGCGATCTGGAGCAGCTCCGTCGACATGCCGAACTTGTGCGCCAGGGGTTGCAGGAGCTGGGTGCGGACCATCTTGGCCGCGCGTTCCACCGCCCCGCCCGACACCCAGGTGTGGCGGCCGTGCGACGCCGGGCCGGCCGGGGGCTGGTCCGTGTCGACGGGGGCCACGTGGACCTCCTCGATGCCCAGCGTCTCCTGGACGATCTGGCGGGCCAGCGTGGTGAAGCCCTGGCCCGTGTCGACCGCCGCGCAGATCACCGTGGCCACGCCGTCCTGCACCTTGACGGTGGCCGTGGACACCTCGTCGGTGCCCTCGGCGCCGAGCATGTGCACCATGCCGAGGGCGTAGCCGACGCCCCGGCGCACCGCGCCCGGCTCGCCCGCGCCCTCGGGGCCGCCCGGCAGCAGCCAGTCGTCCTCCGGGTCGTCCTTGGGCAGGGTGGGGAGCGGGAAGTCGCGTACGGCCGTGAGGAGTTCGGCCACCGGCGCGGGGCACGTCACCGTCTGGCCGGTCGGGAGCAGATCGCCCGTCGCCAGCACGTTGCGCAGGCGCAGCTCCGCCGGGTCCAGGCCCAGCTTCGCCGCCAGCTTGTCCATCTGGCCCTCGTACGCCGCGCACACCTGCATCGCGCCCTCGCCCCGGACGTGGCCGGAGGGCGGGTTGTTCGTACGGACCGCCCAGCCCTCGACGAAGGCGTGGGGCACCACGTACGGGCCGCAGGCGAAGGCCACGGCCGCCGCCAGGGACTCCGAGGACGCCTCCGCGTACGCGCCCGCGTCCAGCAGGATCTGCGCCTCCACCTTGACCAGGCGGCCCTCGGCGTCGGCGTGGTGGCGGTAGCGCAGCAGCGTGGGGTGGCGGTGGGCGTGGCCGAGGAAGGACTCCTCGCGCGTCGCCGTGAGCTTCACCGGGCAGCCGGTGCGCAGGGCGAGCAGGCCGAGCGGGAGCTGGAAGCCCAGGTCCTCGCGGTCGCCGGTGGCGCCGGGCACGCCCGTGACGACCACCTTCACCCGCTCGGGGTCCAGGCCGAAACACGCCGCCGCGAGGTCCCGGTCGGCGTGCGGGTCGGTGGAGGCGGTGTAGAGCTCCACCCCGCCGTCGGGGCGCGGCACCGCGAGCCCGGCCTCGGCGCCGATCGGGGCCGGGTCCTGGCGGCCGATCCGGTACAGGCCCTCCACCACGACCTCGCCGGTGACGTCCGGGTCGCCGTACTGGAGCGGGATGTGGCGGATCAGGTTGCCGTCGGGGTGCAGCGGTTCGGCGCCGAACGCCTTCTCCGGGTCGGTGACCGGTTCGAGCGGCTCGTACTCGACGGCGATCGCCGCCGCCGCCAGCCGGGCCGTGTCCGGGTGGTCGGCGGCCACCGCGGCGATCGGCTCGCCGTGGTGGCGTACGACGTCGGAGGCGAAGACCGGGCGGTCGGCGATCCCCCGGCCGTGGGAGGCGTCGCCGGGGACGTCGGCGTGGGTCACCACGGCCCGTACGCCCGGCATCGCGGCCGCGGCCGAGGTGTCGATCGAGACGATCCGGGCCGAGGCGTGCGGCGAGCGCAGCACGGCCGCCCACAGCAGGCCCTCGGCCCACAGGTCGGCGGCGTACGGGAAGGTGCCCTCGGTCTTGGCGCGCGCGTCGGCGGGGCGCAGCGAGGCGCCGAGGCCGTGGGTGGGCGCGGTCGGCTGCTCCGGCCCGGTGCCCGTCCCGTCGACCGCCGCGGTCGTCGCGGTGGCTGCGTCGTTGCTCACGCCATGCCTCCGTCGTGCGTGTGCGGGGGCTGGACGCCGCCCGCGCCGGGTCCCGCCTGGTGCGGAATACGGGCTTCTTCGCCGGTCGCGGTGGGGTGCCCCGGTGTCTGGCCGGACGCCTGGGCGGCCGCCGCCTCGCCCGCCGCGGCCGTCTGCGCCTCGCGCCCGGCGACCACTTCGCGTACGGCGTCGAGCACGCCCCGGTAGCCGGAGCAGCGGCAGAGGTTGCCGCAGAGCGCCTGCCGGGTCTCCAGCTCGGTCGGCGCGTGGTTGCCCTCCAGCAGGTCGTGGAGGGTCATGGCCATGCCGGGGATGCAGAAGCCGCACTGCACGGCCCCGCACGCGGCCAGCGCGCGCTGGACGTCGGAGGGCCGGCCGTCGGCGGCGAGGCCCTCGACCGTCCGTACCTCGGAGCCCGCGGTGGTGGCGGCGGGCACCAGGCAGGAGGCGACCAGCCGGCCGTCGACCTGCACGTTGCACGCGCCGCACTCGCCCTGCGAGCAGCCGTCCTTGGCCCCGGCGAGCCCCAGGCGCTCACGCAGTACGTAGAGCAGCGACTCGCCGACCCACGCCTCGGTGACGGGCCGGTCGGTGCCGTTGACGCGCAGGACGTAGGAGGCACGGGGGTGCTCCAGGTCGGCGGCGGGCGGCAGCTGCGGCTCGGGCTCGGGGTGGAGAGCGGCCACGGGTACGGGCCCGGGGTCCGGTGCCGCGTCCTGGAGGGGGTCCGGGGCGGGCTCGGGCTCGGGCTCCGGGAGCGGCTGGGCCTGCTCGGCGTGGGCGGGCCGCTCGTCGGCGTGGACGGGCGGCTCGTGGGCGTGGACGGCCTCGGGCAGCGGGTGGTCGGCGGGCAGCGGCTCGGCGGCGGGCAGCGGGTGGGCGGCCGGGGCGCTGCCGACCGGCTCCCCCTCGGTCGGCTCCGCGTCGGACCCGTCCGGCTCCTCCGCCTGCGCCCGTACGTCCTCGTGCTCGTGCTCGGGTACGGGCAGCTCCTCGGGGAGCTCCTGGCGTACCTCCGTGGCCAGCGCGGCCGCCCAGGGCGCGGGCGCGCCGCCGGGCAGGGTCGCGCCGGGGCCGGGCGCGTTCCAGGACAGGACCGGTTCCTCGCGTACGGGCGCGGGGACGGCCGGTGCGTCCAGGGCCTCCGAGAGGTCGAGGGAGGCCCCGTGGGCGTCGAGGGAGGCCTGGTGGTGGGCCTGCGCGAAGTCCTCCACGCGCGCGTCACCGGCCTCGGGGCCCGCCTCCGCGAGCGGCTCGGGGTGCGGCGACGGCTCGGGGTGCGGCTGCGGCTGCTCGGTCGCCCAGGGCGCGGACGCGCCGCCGGGCAGGGTCGCCGGAGGCGTCGTACCCCACTGCTCGATCAGAGAGGATGTACTGAATTCGCCCGATTCATCCGGCAGTTCACCACCGGCGACCGGGATCGTCCACTGGCCGGACATCTGCCCGTTCAGCGCCGGGTCGTCCGGATACGTCCACTGGCCGGTGGCGTGCGGGTCCTGCGGCGCGTCCCCCAGCGGATCGTTCAGCGGGTCCGGCTCGGGCCGCGGGTGCGCGGACGCGTCGGGCCACCGCACCGAGCGCACCTGGCTCTCGCCCCGGTCCGGCTCGGCCTGCTGCGCCGGGAACGTCCAGGTGCCGGTGGAGGCCGGGTCGGTCGCGGCGGCGGGCGTCAACGGCACGATCATCGGCGGCACATAGCCGTGCCCGGGCGCGGCCAGCGGGTCGCCGCCGAGCAGCGCGTCCAGGTCCGCGGGCAGCTGGACGAAGGCGGTCGCGCCGTCGTCGTACTCGCCGCCCTGCGGGACCGGCTGCCAGCCGCCCGTCCCCCGCACGCCCTCGTCGGCGTGGTTGCCGTGGTTGCCGTGGTTGTCGCTCACGACAGCGCCCTCCCCAGTGCTCGTCGGGCCAGTGCGGCGACCGTGCGCCGCAGGTGCAGGACGGCGGGCGACAGCGCGGGGGGCTCCGTGCCGTCGGCCGCCGGTGCCGGGTCCGGGATGCAGGCGGCGGCCACGTACTCGCCGAAGGCGCTCAGCGCCTCCTGGGCCAGCGCCGCCCGCTCGCCGTCCCAGTCGATCAGGGAGGCGATCCAGCGCTCGGCCTCCAGGGGCCGCAGCGGCATCGGCGCGATCGCGCCGACCGCGCAGCGCACCCCGCGCCGGGCCGGGTCAAGGACGACCGCGACCGAGGCGGTGGCGCGGCCGGGGCCGGTGCGGCCGGTCGCCTTGAGGAACACCTGGGGGGCGTGCAGCAGCGGCACGCGGACGTGGCCGATCAGCTCGGCGGGGGCCAGCAGCTCGCGCCCGGCCAGCAGGTGCGAGACCGGGATCTCCCGGCGTGCGCCCTCGGGGCCGGCGATGACCAGCGTGGCCTCCAGCGCGGCGAGCACGGGCAGCGCGTCTCCGGTGGGCGCGCCCGAGGCGATGTTGCCGCCCAGGGTGCCCGCGTTGCGGATCTGCGGGGGACCGGCGGCGCGCGCGGCGGCGGCGAGCGCCGGGATGAGCGCCGCGAAGTCCGGGCGCCCCATCCGCGCGTGGGTGAGCCCCGCGCCGAGCAGGGCGTGGCCGTCCTGGTACTGCCAGCCGCGGATCTCGTTGATCCGGCCGAGGCCGACGAGGCCCGCGGGGCGCAGCAGGCCCCGGTTCACCGCCGCCATCAGATCGGTGCCGCCCGCGACGGGCACGGCGGCGGGCATGGCGGCGAGCGCCGCCACGGCCTCGTCGAGCGAGGCCGGCAGTGTCACCGACTGCGCCGCCTGCGGTGCGTGCGTGGTCAACCCAGCTGCCCCTTCCCGGTGTCCCGGCCGTCCCGGCTGTCCCGCCGGTGTGTGGCTGTGTTGCTGCGCGTTGGCCGTACGGTACGTGCTCACAGCCCGGACGTGGCAACTCTGGCACATCTTCCGAGCCGCCCGACGCGAGGGTCCGCGAAGGACAGTTCCGTCCCCCACCAGGGGATTGGTCCGGATTCACGGTGGTTGTACGACTTATCCGTACGGGACTGTCACCGATCACCGTTCCAGGGTCGCGGGCGGCCGGTCACCGTCTTGCCCCTCACCTCACACGTTCGGGGGCGGCCCGTCGATCGGGCGTCCGAGGCCGCCTTCCATTTTCTCCGGGGCGGGGCGCCGCTGCCACGGCAACGGGCCGCCGGGCGGCCGGTAGTCGACGCCGAGGGCGTCAAGTCGGGCGTAGTGCGCGCGCATTCGGCGCTCGAACCCGGCGAAGTCGCGCGCGGCGGGGGCGGGCAGCGCCGACCACGCGACCTCGGCGAACGCCGCGAGCCGGGGGAACACCTGGTAGTCCACGCGCCCCTGGTCCTGCATCACCTCGGTCCAGACGTTGGCCTGCGTGCCCAGCACGTGCCGCGCCTCGGCCTCGGTGAGCTGGGGCGGCACGGGCTCGAAGCGGTAGACGTCCTCCAGGGTCCGTACGTAGCCGATGGGCATCGGCTCGTCGGGCCCGTCCGCCTGCCGGTGGTCCAAGTAGACCTGCTGCTCGGGGCACATGACCACGTCGTGACCGGCGCGGGCGGCCTCGATGCCGCCCGCGTAGCCGCGCCAGGAGGAGACGGCCGCGCCGGGCGCCAGGCCGCCCTCCAGGATCTCGTCCCAGCCGATGAGGCGGCGGCCCCGCTCGGTGAGCCAGCGGTCGAAGTGGCGGATGAACCACGACTGGAGCTCGTCCTCGCCGGCCAGCCCCAGCTCCTCGATGCGCGCCCGCGCGGCCGGGGACGCCTTCCACTGGTCCTTGGGGCACTCGTCGCCGCCGATGTGCACGAAGGGCGACGTGGCGGCGGGGAAGAGCGCGAGGACTTCTTCGAGCACTCCCTCGTAGAAGCGGAGGGTGCTGTCAGTGGGGGCGAGTACGTTCGGATTGACGCCCCAGGTGTCCCAGACGGAGAGGCGGGTGGTGTCGATGACGTCGGTGTTGCCCAGGTGCGGGTACGCGGCGATGGCCGCCTGTGAGTGGCCCGGGATGTCGATTTCCGGAACCACCGAGATATGCCGCTCGGCGGCGTACGCGACGATCTCGCGGATGTCGTCCTGGGTGTAGAAGCCGCCGTGCGGCGCCTCGTTCCACAGCGGCGACGCGCGATGGCCGTACTTGGTCCGCGAGCGCCAGGCGCCGACCTCCGTGAGGCGCGGGAAGCGCTTGATCTCCAGGCGCCAGCCCTGGTCGTCGGTGAGGTGGAAGTGGAAGACGTTGAGCTTGTGCGCGGCGAGCAGATCCAGATAGCGCAGCACGCCGTCCTTGGGCATGAAGTGGCGTGAAACATCCAGCATCAGGCCGCGCCAGGCGAACCGCGGCGCGTCCTCGACGACTTGGCAGGCGACGGCGCGCTCCGCGCCCGGGTCCGCGCACGCCCTGCGGTACGCGTCGGGGCCGAGCAGCTGGCGGAGGGTCTGCGCACCCCAGAACACCCCGGCCGGGCCGCCCCCGGCGAGCTCGACCGCCGCTGTCCCCACGGTGAGCCGGTACGCCTCGGGGGCGAGGGCCGGGTCGAGGCGCAGGGTCACGGTGTCCGGGGCGCCGGGCTGTCCGGGCGGCAGCGGGCGGGCGAGCGCCGCGCCGAGGACCGCGCGCAACCAGCGGGCCACGCCCTCGGTGCCGGGGCCGGCCGCGAGCGCGGTCGCCTCCCCCAGGACGAAGACGCCCTCCCCGTGGTGCACGGAGGCGGGCGCCGGAACGAGATCCACGTGGTCCATGGCCATGGGGCACACGGTAGCCCGGGGGCGCCGGGGGGCTGCGGGGCGCCCTGGAGGGCCGGGGCTGCGGGCCGGGGCTGTGGGGCGGGGCTGTGGGGCGGGCGGCCCAGGGGTGCGGGGGCGGGCCGCCTGAAGGCGCGGGAGCCTGCCGGGGGGCCGGGCCACCTACCGGCGCGGGAGCCTGCCGGGGGCGGGCCACCTACCGGCGCGGGAGCCTACGGGGGGCGGGAGCCTGCCGGAGGTGGGCCACCTACAGGCGCGGGGACCTACGGAGGCGGGCCACCTACCGGCGCGGGGACCTACAGGCGCGGGGACCTACGGAGGCGGGCCGCCTACCGGCGCGGGAGCTTGCCGGGGGCGGGCCCAGGGGCGCGGGGTCTGCGCGGGCGGGCCGTCTGTGGCTGGTCGCGCCATTCCCCGCGCCCCAGCGCTCCCAGGTGCCCCGGGGCGCGGGAAACGGCGCGGGGCACCGACCGGGCACGGCCCGCCGACGACAGCGCGCCGCACCCCGAAGGGCGCTACTTCTTGCCCTTGCCGTCCCCGCCCTTGTCCTTGTCGCCGCCGGCGCCCATGGACTCGTAGATCTCCTTGCACATGGGGCACACCGGGTACTTCTTCGGGTCGCGGCCCGGCACCCAGACCTTGCCGCAGAGCGCGACGACGGGGGTGCCGTCGAGCGCGCTCGCCATGATCTTGTCCTTCTGGACGTAGTGGGCGAAGCGCTCGTGGTCGCCGTCGCCGTTCGACACCTGCGGCGTCGGCTCGACGAGGGTCCCCGTACCTGCCCCGCGCTCGGGCTCAAGAGTGCTCATAAGTTCCTAGCCTACTGAAGCGCGGCGGCATCAGTTCAGCGAAGGGTCGTCCGGGTACGTCGCCACCATCGCCAGCTCGCTGCGCTGGCGGCGCAGCACCGCGCGCCACAGGGACTCCGGCTCCGGGGAGGAGACGTCGCCGGGTTCGGACTCCACCACGTACCAGGCCCCGTCCGTCAGCTCGGCCTCCAGCTGGCCGGGGCCCCAGCCCGCGTACCCGGCGAAGATGCGCAGCGAGCCGAGGGCGGCGGCGAGCAGCTCCGGGGGCGCCTCCAGGTCGACGAGGCCGATCGCCCCGTACACCCGGCGCCAGCCGAGGGGGCCCTCGTCGCCGGGGATCACGGCGACGCCGAGCGCGGAGTCCAGGGAGACCGGGCCGCCCTGGAAGACCACGCCGGGCTCACCGGCCAGGGACGCCCACGGCTCCAGGATGTCGCCGACGCCCACCGGGGTCGGACGGTTGAGGACCACGCCGAGCGAGCCCTCCTCGTCGTGGTCGAGGAGCAGCACCACCGCGCGGTCGAAGTTCGGATCCGCGAGGGCGGGGGTGGCGACGAGCAGCCGCCCTGTGAGCGAGGACACCTCGGTCATGCGGACATGATCCCGCATCTTCGCCCCCGAGGGGGAGCGCACGGCAGCAATGGGGCGCACCGGCTTGCCCGGCGGGCCCCGGTGGTGACCCTCCGCCGAACGGGGCTGAGCGGAGCGTGTTGTGGCGAATTCATTACGCTTGCGAACCCCCCTTGGCCATACAGGACATGGGTAGAAGCCCCTTACCCTTTTCTCTGGCCCCCTGCCCGACGATTCCGGAACGCGAGATACATGACCGGCACAGACGATGTACTGCTTGTCCACGGCGGCACTCCGCTGGAGGGCGAGATCCGCGTTCGCGGCGCCAAGAACCTCGTGCCGAAGGCGATGGTCGCCGCCCTGCTCGGCAGCGGTCCGAGCCGGCTGCGCAATGTGCCCGACATCCGTGACGTGCGCGTCGTACGCGGGCTGCTCCAGCTGCACGGCGTGACGGTCCGCCCCGGTGAGGAGCCGGGTGAGCTGGTCCTCGACCCCTCGCACGTCGAGAGCGCGAACGTCGCGGACATCGACGCGCACGCGGGGTCCTCCCGCATCCCGATCCTGCTCTGCGGCCCGCTGCTGCACCGCCTCGGCCACGCCTTCATCCCGGGCCTGGGCGGCTGCGACATCGGCGGCCGGCCGATCGACTTCCACTTCGAGGTGCTGCGGCAGTTCGGCGCGACGATCGAGAAGCGCGCGGACGGCCAGTACCTGGAGGCCCCGCAGCGGCTGCGCGGCACCAAGATCCGGCTGCCCTACCCGTCGGTGGGCGCGACCGAGCAGGTGCTGCTCACGGCCGTGCTGGCCGAGGGTGTGACCGAGCTCTCCAACGCGGCCGTGGAGCCCGAGATCGAGGACCTCATCTGCGTACTGCAGAAGATGGGCGCGATCATCGCCATGGACACGGACCGGACGATCCGGATCACCGGTGTCGACAAGCTCGGCGGGTACACCCACCGCGCCCTCTCGGACCGTCTGGAGGCCGCCTCCTGGGCGTCCGCCGCGCTGGCGACCGAGGGCAACATCTACGTCCGCGGCGCCCAGCAGCGCTCGATGATGACGTTCCTGAACACGTACCGGAAGGTCGGCGGCGCCTTCGAGATCGACGACGAGGGCATCCGGTTCTGGCACCCGGGCGGCTCGCTGAAGTCGATCGCGCTGGAGACGGACGTCCACCCCGGCTTCCAGACCGACTGGCAGCAGCCGCTCGTCGTGGCCCTGACGCAGGCCACGGGCCTGTCGATCGTCCACGAGACGGTGTACGAGTCGCGGCTCGGCTTCACGTCGGCGCTGAACCAGATGGGTGCGCACATCCAGCTGTACCGGGAGTGCCTGGGCGGCTCGGACTGCCGCTTCGGGCAGCGCAACTTCCTGCACTCGGCGGTCGTGAGCGGGCCCACGAAGCTCCAGGGCGCGGATCTGGTGATCCCGGACCTGCGGGGCGGGTTCTCGTACCTGATCGCGGCGCTGGCGGCGCAGGGGACGTCGCGGGTCCACGGGATCGATCTGATCAACCGTGGCTACGAGAACTTCATGGAGAAGCTGGTGGAGCTGGGGGCGAAGGTGGAGCTGCCCAACGGGGCGCTGAGCTGACCCCCGGGGTCTCCCCCACCCCGCCCCTTCCCTGAACCCTCCGGGGGCCGGGAGGGGGCGGCCCCATTTCCGGGGACCCGCGCCCCCGGTCCCGGGCCCGCCCCCGGCCCCCGTTTCGGGCCTACGCCCCGGCCCCGCGTCCCGTCCCGGGACCTGCGCCCCCGGCTCCCATCCCGGGTTGCGCCCCGGTCCCGTCCCGGGCCTTCGGCCCCGGCCCCGGATACTTTCGTCTGCGGACCGTGCTGGGTTGCCCGCGCAGTTCCCCGCGCCCCTAGGCACCCAGGGGCGCGGGGAACTGCGCGAGCAACCCACCCACAACCCGCAGACAAAGCCCGGCCCCCGAAGGGGCGCGGGGAACTGCGCGGCCAGCCACGGACAGCCCGCAGACGAACCCCCGGCGGAAAAGGGGCGCGGGGAACTGCGCGACCAGCCACAGCGCACCCGCAGACGAACCACCGGCCCGACAAGGGGCGCGGGGAACTGCGCGACCAGCCACAGACGGCCCGCAGACGAACCACCGGCCGACAAGGGGCGCGGGGAACTGCGCGACCAGCCCACCACCCGTCCGCAGACGAAGCGACCGGGCCGAATAGGGGCGCGGGGAACCGCGCGGCCAGTCGGCCGGCCGTCCGCGGGCGAGGAGCGGGCAACAGGCGGCCCGTGCACGCCCCTGGGCGCGACGGAGGGCGGCCACCCCCCTCCACGGGGGTGGCCGCCCTCATCGTTCAGCCAAGCGGCCTGCTCAGGGCGCTTACTTGCCCTTCGCGGCTTCCTTGAGCTTCGAGCCCGCGGAGACCTTGACGCTGTAACCGGCCGGGATGTCGATCGGGTCGCCGGTCTGCGGGTTACGAGCGGTACGAGCGGCCCGGTGGGTGCGCTCGAACGTCAGGAAGCCGGGGATGGTGACCTTCTCGTCGCCCTTGGCGACGACCTCGCCGACCGTCTCGGCGAGAGCGGCCAGAACGGCGTCGGCGTCCTTGCGGGTCACCTCGGCGCGGTCGGCCAGCGCGGCCACCAGCTCACTGCGGTTCATGTTCTTACTCCCGTGTTCTTCTTGCCTGTGAGGCGTGCCACGCGGCGGAAGCCGCATGTTGGGTACAGCGAAGCCGATGCTGCCAGGGCCCTCGGACAGTCCCCGGACCCGGGTCCGTGTGCACGACCTCGCGTCCTGGGGGTCCCCCCTGGACGAAGTCCTTGGGGGAGCATCCTGCCCCCACCTGTGGCGGTAAAGCCAATCCGGCACCCTTCGGAGTCACACGAAAAGCGCCAGACCCCCGTCGTGGTGACGCTCCGTCGACTCCCTGGAGACTCGCTGGAACCGCCGGGGCGGATGCGGTTCATGGTCCGCCACCCTACGGGCGGCCCCACAGCCCCGCATCCCACGACGCGCCGGAGCTCAGGCGGACGCCGCCTGGGCCGCCGTACGCACCGCGCCCGCCACCGCGCCCGCGACCTTGTCGTTGAAGACCGACGGGATGATGTAGTTCGGGTTGAGCTCGTCCTCGGTCACCACGTCGGCGAGCGCCGTCGCGGCGGCCAGCATCATGTCCGTGTTGACCGTACGCGACTGGGCGTCCAGGAGGCCGCGGAAGACACCGGGGAAGACCAGCACGTTGTTGATCTGGTTCGGGAAGTCCGAGCGGCCGGTGGCGACCACGGCCGCGGTCTGGCGCGCGACGGCCGGGTCGACCTCGGGGTCGGGGTTCGCGAGCGCGAAGACGATGGCGCCCTCGGCCATCGTGGCCACATCGTCGCCGTTCAGGACGTTGGGGGCGGAGACGCCGATGAAGACGTCCGCGCCGGCCACGGCCTCGCGCAGCGTGCCCGTGAGGCCCTCGGGGTTGGTGTTCTCGGCGATCCAGCGCAGCGCGGCCATGTCGGAGCCGGCGCCGGCGCCGTTCAGGTCCGCGCGGCCCGAGTGGACGACGCCCTGGATGTCGGCGACGACCGCGTTCTTCACGCCGGCCGCCAGCAGCAGCTTGAGGATGGCCGTACCGGCCGCGCCCGCGCCGGACATGACGACCCGTACGTCCCCGATGCCCTTGCCCACCACGCGCAGCGCGTTGGTCAGCGCGGCCAGGACGACGATCGCGGTGCCGTGCTGGTCGTCGTGGAAGACCGGGATGTCCAGGGCCTCGCGCAGGCGTGCCTCGATCTCGAAGCAGCGGGGGGCGGAGATGTCCTCCAGGTTGATGCCCGCGAAGCCGGGGGCGATCGCCTTGACGATCGCGACGATCTCGTCGGTGTCCTGGGTGTCCAGGCAGAGCGGCCAGGCGTCGATGCCGGCGAACCGCTTGAACAGGGCCGCCTTGCCCTCCATGACCGGCAGCGCGGCCTTGGGGCCGATGTTGCCGAGGCCGAGGACGGCGGAGCCGTCGGTGACGACCGCGACCGAGTTGCGCTTGATGGTGAGGCGGCGGGCGTCCTCGGGGTTCTCGGCGATGGCCATGCACACCCGGGCGACACCCGGGGTGTAGATCATCGAGAGGTCGTCACGGTTGCGGATGGGGTGCTTGGACGCCATCTCGATCTTGCCGCCGAGGTGCATCAGGAACGTACGGTCGGAGACCTTGCCGAGCGTGACGCCCTCGATGCCGCGCAGCTTGCCGACGATCTCGTCGGCGTGCGAGGTGGAGGTGGCCGCGATGGTGACGTCGATCCGCAGCTTCTCGTGGCCGGAGGCGGTCACGTCGAGGCCGGTGACCGAACCGCCGGAGGACTCCACGGCCGTGGTGAGCTGGGAGACCGCCGTTCCGCTGGCGGGCACCTCCAGCCTGACCGTCATCGAGTACGAGACGCTGGGCGCCGTTGCCATGACCGGGTTCCTCTGCTTTCCCTAGCTTCGTTGCTCACGCCGACCCGGGCTGTGGCCGGGCAACGCCATCCGATGTTCGCACCTACCGGCTGGTAGCCGGTAACGGGGCCCTCGTTCCGGAAAACAGTTTCCACCATACGAGAGATGATCGATCGGCGGAAGACCCGGACAGCACAACAGGCCCACGTCATCCGAGGATGACGTGGGCCTGTCGCTCACGCTGAGACACCGGCCCGCCATGCTCGCCTCGCGGCAAGTGGTCGCTCGAAGCGACTAAGGTTGGGCCCGGGGGCTTGGATCGAGCCGGTGCCACAACCAGGCTAACAAACCACTCCGGCAAGTGATTCGACCATCGCGCGTTGACTTCGGCGGATTTTTCGAAGCTCCCGGCATTCCGGACTTCCCGGGCGTCCCGGCGCTCCCCGCCCTCAGTCCCGCAGCAGGTCCGGCACCCCGTCCGCGTCCGGCTCGTCGCCCTCGCCCGAGACCACGGTGAGCTGCTGGGTCGCCCGGGTGAGCGCCACGTACAGCACGCGCAGCCCGGCCGGCGACTCGTCGGCGATCTCCGCCGGGGAGACCACCACCGTCGCGTCGTACTCCAGCCCCTTCGCCTCCAGGCTGCCGAGCGCCACCACCCGCTCCCCGAGACCCGCCAGCCAGCGCGCGGCCTGGTCGCGGCGCCGCATCGCGACCACCACGCCGACCGTGCCGTCGACCCGCTCCAGCAGCCGGGCCGCCTCCTCCCGCACCGACTGGGCGAGATCGGGACCGGCCACCGCGAAGCGCGGCTCGACGCCGGTGGAGCGGACCGCCGCCGGGGACTTCATGCCCGGCATCGCCAGCGCCAGCACTCGTGCCGCCAGCTCGGCGATCTCCGCCGGGTTGCGGTAGTTCACGGTCAGCTCGAAGCGCCGGCGCGGGCGCGAGCCCAGCGCCTCGTCGCGGGCGGCGGCCGCCTCGTCCGGGTCGGACCAGGACGACTGGGCCGGGTCCCCGACGACCGTCCAGGTGGCCGTGCGGCCCCGGCGGCCGACCATGCGCCACTGCATCGGCGTGAGGTCCTGCGCCTCGTCGACGATGACGTGGGCGTACTCGGTGCGCTCGAGCGCCAGCCGCTCGGCCCGCTCGCGCTGGGTCTCCTCGCGCTGCGGCATCAGCTCCTCCAGGCCGGTGAGCGCGTCCAGCGGGTCGTACTCGCGCTTCTTCCTGGGTCTGGCCGGGGTGCCCAGCAGCGTCTGGAGCTCGTCCAGGAGCGCCACGTCGTGCACCGAAAGGGGGCCCTGACCGCTCGCGTCGAGCCGGGAGAGCGAACGGGCCAGGCGCCGGGTCTCCCCCGGCGTCAGGACCCGCCGCGCCCAGCGGCCCAGACGCCGCTCGTCGCCCATCGCCGCGAGCACCCCGCGCGGGGTGAGCTCGGGCCACCAGGCGTCCAGGAACGCGATGAAGGTGTCCTCGGAGGTGATGTCGTCGTCGAAGGAGGAGCGCAGCTCGGCGGCCAGCTCGGGGTCCGTGTGGCGGCCGGCCGCGCCCGATCTGCTCCATAGGGCGTCCAGGAGCAGCTTGCGGGCGCGCGGGCGCAGCAGGTTGACCGGCGCGGTGCCGGACAGCGCGGCGTGCCGGATGCGGCGCAGCTCCTCGGCCTCCAGCTCCACGCGCCGCCCGAAGGCGACGACGCGCAGCCGGGTGGGGGTCGCGACCGCCCGGGCGGCGCTCTCCCCGGTCTCCCCGGCCTCTCCGGCGACCCCGGCCTCCGCGCCCTCCTCACCGAGGGCGAGCTGCCCGTGGTCCCGGGCGGGGGCGCCCCGCCGGTTCCTGGCGCGCGCCGGACCGGCCGTCTCCAGGGCTCCGCGCGCCGCCTTGCGCAGCACGTGGAGCATCCGGGAGGAGCCCTTGATCCGGGCGACGGCCGGCTCGTCGTACGCCGTGGCCTCGGCGCCGTCGACCAGGCTGCCGACCGCGCGGATCGCCACCTGGCCCTCCTCGCCCAGCGAGGGCAGCACGCCCTCGGTGTACGCCACGAGCAGCGGGGTCGGGGAGACGATGAGGATGCCGCCCGCGTACCGGCGGCGGTCCTGGTAGAGCAGGTACGCGGCGCGGTGCAGCGCGACGGCGGTCTTGCCGGTGCCGGGGCCGCCCTCCACGTAGGTGACGGACGCGGCGGGCGCCCGGATCACCAGGTCCTGCTCGGCCTGGATGGACGCCACGATGTCCCGCATGGTGTGGCTGCGGGCCTGGCCGAGCGCGGCCATCAGGGCGCCGTCGCCGACCACCGCCAGCTCGGCGCCGTCGAGGGTGGCGGTGAGCTCCGGGCGCATCAGGTCGTCCTCGACGCCGAGCACCTTGCGGCCCTTGGAGCGGATGACGCGGCGGCGCACCACCCGGCCGGGGTCGACCGGGGTGGAGCGGTAGAACGGCGCGGCGGCGGGCGCGCGCCAGTCGATGACCAGCGGGGCGTAGTCGGAGTCCAGGACGCCGATACGGCCGATGTGGAGCGTTTCGGCGATCTCGGCGTACTTGCCGCTCGCGTCCTCCCGTACGGCCCCCTCGGCGGGCTCCACGGCCGTGTAGGCCCCGTCGGGGCCCTTCTTGCCGTCCTGGCCGAGGAGGAGGTCGATCCGGCCGAAGAGGAAGTCCTCGAATTCGTTGTTGAGGCGGTTGAGGTGGATCCCGGCCCGGAAGACCTGGGCGTCCCGTTCCGCCAGGGCTCCGGGCGTTCCCACCTGGCCGCGCTGGGCGGCGTCGTTCATCAGGAACTCCGCCTCGTGGATCTTCTCCTCCAGGCGGCGGTACACCCTGTCCAGGTGTTCCTGTTCGACTCCGGTCTCACGGTCTCTGACCGAGTCGACAGCGGCTTCCTGCGCGGCCACCGGGGCCCCCTTCTGACGTGCATTGGGCAGCCGTCAACCGTACGCCAAGGGGGCGGGTCTGTCAGGCGGTGACCGGCCGCCCGGCCGGTCACCGCTCAGGCCGGGACGTCCACCAGGGCCTTGCCGTCGAGGGTCCGGACCTCGAAATGATCAATCTCGTCCCGGTTCATGGCGGTACCGCCGTGCACATAGAGCGGGTACTCCGCCTCCTTGTGCGGGCTGTCCTTGATCCCGTATCCCCACTTCGGCACCGCCCAGGTGGTCACGGTCTCCTGCGCGCCGTCGCGGCCGACCGCGATGAGGCTGCACTTGAGCGGGCCCTTCACGTTCTTGAGCTGGAGGACGGTGTGGGTGCCCCAGCCCTTCTTCTCGGTGCCGACGGTCGCGGTGACCCCGGTCGTGGCGTCGGTCGCCGCCACCTTCTGGGTCATGTGGTTGAAGAAGGCGTCCTCGGCGGGGCTGGTCGGGTGCGGCTCGGCACCGGCGCTCTGGCGCGTACCGCCGTCGGAGGTGGCCACCACGGCGATCGCCGGGCCGCCCACGATCAGCGCGGCGGCCGCCGCCACCAGGTAGGTGGTGCGGCGCCTGCGCCTGGCCCGGCGCGCCGCCACCTCGTCGATGAGCCGCTCGCTCATGCTCGGCGGCGCCGGGCGCAGCGGCCGCGCGGCGGGCCCGGGGAACTCCTTCAGGGTGGCCAGGAGCGGCTCCAGCCCGCCGAGCCGGTCGAGCTCGGCGGCGCACAGCTCGCAGCCCGCCAGATGGGCCTCGAAGGCGGTGGCCTCGGCGTCGTCGAGGATGCCGAGCGCGTACGCGGCGACCGCCTCGTGCTCGGACTGGTACTCCGGCGTGCTCATGCCGTCACCCCCCGTTCCTCCAACGCGAGTTTCATGGACCGCAGGGCGTAGAACACCCGGGACCTGACGGTCCCGCTCGGCACACCCAGCACTTCGGCCGCTTCATTGACCGTACGTCCTTTGAAGTACGTCTCGACCAGCGCCTCGCGGTGTGCGGGTGTCAGGTCGTCGAGCGCGTCCGAGAGCGTCATCAGCCACAGCGCCTTGTCGATCTCGTCCTCCGCGGGCATGACCTCCAGCGGCGACGGATCGACCTCCTGCGGCCGGGCCTGCCGGCTGCGGTGGCCGTCGATGACGATGCGCCGTGCGACCGTCACCAGCCAGGGGCGGACCGAACCGGTCGCTCTGTTGAGCTGACCGGCGTTCTTCCAGGCACGGATGAGCGTCTCCTGCACGACGTCCTCGGCTCGCTGGCGGTCGCCGGCGACGAGACGGAGCACATACGCGAGCAGCGGGCCCGCGTGTTCGCGGTAGAGCGCCCGCATCAGCTCCTCGTCGGGGACGGAGCGGTGCCGGGCGCCTTGCGGACGGTCATCGGCCACGGCGGCATCCTTGCGCACCAGAACCTCCCGGTCGAGACCCGGCCGGCGCGCGGGTCGCGTTCCGGCTCACCTCTCCATACGGGCGGTTGACCGCATCCATTCAAACGATGGCCGAGAAATGTTTGGCGGCCCCGCGGCCCGGCTGACCGGCCGGGTCTCACGGCCCGGCCGACCGGCCGGGTCTCACAGAGCCGCGGCGGCCGTGCGCCGCCGGTGGCGCGCCACGCGCTCGCGGTTGCCGCACACCTCGCTGGAGCACCAGCGCCGGCGCCGTCCGCGCGAGGTGTCGAGGTAGAGCCGGAAGCAGTTGTCGCCCTCGCACCGGCGCAGCCGGGACCGGTCCTGCGGGTCGGTGAGCAGCTCCACCGCGTCCCGGGCGACCACGGCGAGCAGCGCGGTGCAGTCGGGGGCGTCGCTGAGGCTGCGCACCAGCCGCCCGTCGGCGCCGCGGATCGCACGTACGCCCGGGGGTGCGGCGGCGGCCAGGGCATTGACCCGCTCCAGCGCGGCCGTGGCCGTCCCGCCGCGCCCGCCGAGCTCGGCGTCGACCAGATCCCGGATGTGCTCGCGCAGTTCGGCGAAGCGCGCCGGCCACTGCCCGTCCGCCTCCGGGAGGGGGGTGCCCGGCGGCACGAGTCCGGCGCCGACGAGCCACTGTCCGAGCCGCCCGGCGCCGTCCAGCTGATCGCTGTCGTACGTCCCGGTCGCCACCAGATCCAGACAGATCCGCCCGGAGTCGAACCGCAACATGCGCCACCGCCTTGGGGGTTGCCGGTGCGTGCCGTACCCCCAGAGTGCCCGCCCATCGGCGGCGCCGGAAGCCCTCCTGCCGGCCGCGCCCCGACCGGCGCCCGCCCGGGGGCGGCTCCCCCGGGCGGCCGCTCCTCAGCCGTCCGCGTACTTCGCGTCCGCCGCGGGGTCGAGGGCCAGCCGGTAGCCGCGCTTGACCACGGTCTGGATGAGCTTGGGGGCGCCCAGGGCCGTACGCAGCCGGGTCATCGCGGTCTCCACGGCGTGCTCGTCGGTGCCCGAGCCGGGCAGCGCCCTGAGCAGGTCGGCGCGGGAGACGACCCAGCCGGGCTGCTGGGCGAGGGCGCGCAGCAGCGACATCCCGGCGGGCGGGACGGGCCGCACCTCGCCGTCGACCAGGACCGCGTGGCCGCGGATCTCCACCCGGCGCCCGGCGATCGGCAGGGCCCGCGCCCGGGCGGGCAGTTCGCAGCAGAGCAGCTGCACCAGCGGCCCGAGCCGGAACCGCTCGGGCGAGACCGTCTTGATCCCGCGCGCCTGGAGCGGCAGCGCGGTGACCGGCCCGACGCACGCGGCCAGCACGTCCCGGTCGAGCGCCCGCAGCAGCTCGGGGAGCTGCCCGCGCTCCTCGGCCCGGGAGAAGAGGGAGGCGGCGGCGGGCGCGCTGGTGAAGGTGAGCGCGTCCACGCCGCGGCTCAGGGTGAGGTCGAGCAGCCGGTCGAGCGGGCCGAGGTCCTCGGGCGGCAGCCACCGGTAGACGGGGACGCCGACGACCTGGGCGCCGCCCGCCCGCAGCGCCTCCACGAAGCCGGGCAGCGGCTCGCCGTGCAGCTGCACGGCTATCCGGCGGCCCTCGACGCCCTGCTCCAGGAGCCGGTCCAGGACCTCGGCCATCGAGTCGGACGAGGGCGACCACTCCTCGGTGAGCCCGGCCGCCCGTATCGCGCCCTTGACCTTCGGGCCGCGCGCGAGCAGCTCGGTGGCGCCGAGCCGGGCGAGCAGTGACTCGCCGAGCCCCCAGCCGTCGGCGGCCTCCACCCACCCCCGGAAGCCGATCGCGGTGGTGGCGACGACGATGTGCGGCGGCTCGTCGATCAGCTCCTTGGTGGCCGAGAGCAGTTCGCCGTCGTTGGCGAGCGGCACGATCCGCAGGGCGGGCGCCTGCACCACGGCGGCGCCGCGCCGCTGCAGGAGCGCCCCCAGCTCGTCGGCGCGGCGGGCGGCGGTGACTCCGACCGTGAACCCCGCGAGGGGTCCGTGCTGTGTGTCGACCATGGCTCTCCAACCGGGGTGGTGCGGCGGCTGGCCCGAGCCTGCCAACCCCGCGTGACAGGCTCGGTTCGCGCGCGTGTCCCCCGCGTTACGGCGGGGGCGGGCGCGCGCGCCCCGTAGGACCTATTAGACCTCGTCAGACCTCGGCGTATACGGGCTCGGACGCGGTCGGTGCGCTGACCGGGCGGCGAAGGTATACCGCCCAAGTGGTCGTGAAACAGGCCGCGTAGAAGGCGAGGAAGGAGACGAAGGCGGCGGTTCCGGTACCGCCCGTCATGAACGACTGGCGGAAGGCGAGGTTGATCCCGAGGCCGCCGAGCGCCCCGACGGCGCCGATCAGCCCCATGGCGGCCCCGGAGAGCCGCCGCCCGTACGCCGCGGCGGTCTCGCCCTCCATGCCCCGGGAGACGGCCGTGGCCTGGAAGATCGCCGGGATCATCTTGTACGTGGAGCCGTTGCCGAGCCCGCTGAGCACGAAGAGCGCGATGAAGCCGACGAGGAAGACCCCGAGGGACTTCTGTACGGAAGCGAAGATCACTACCCCGGTCGCGGCGGCCATCGCGGCGAACGTCCACAGCGTGATCCTCGCCCCGCCGACCCGGTCGGCGAGCGAGCCGCCGATGGGCCGGATCACCGAGCCGAGCAGCGGCCCGATGAAGGTGAGGGAGGCGGCCTGGAGCGGGGTGCGCCCGAACTGCGTCTGGAGGACGAGCCCGAAGGCGAAGCTGTAGCCAATGAACGACCCGAAGGTCCCGACGTACAGGAACGCCATGATCCAGGTGTGCCGCTCGCGGACGGCCTCCAGGGCGGCGCCGGTGTCGTTCTTCACGGGCGCGAGGTTGTCCATCTTCAGCGCGGCGCCGAGGGCGGCGGCCACGATGAGCGGCACGTACACCCCGAGCACGATCCGCGGGTGCGTGGCCCCGGCGGTCCCGATGACGAGCAGCCCGATGAGCTGCACGACGGGCACCCCGATGTTGCCGCCCCCGGCGTTGAGCCCGAGCGCCCACCCCTTCTTCCGCAGCGGGAAGAACGAGTTGATATTGGTCATGGAGGAGGCGAAGTTCCCGCCGCCGATGCCGGCGAGGGCGGCGACGAGCATGAAGGTCGTGTACGAGGTACCGGGCTCCATCACGGCGAACGCGGCGCCCGCGGGCACCAGCAGCGACAGCGCGCTGAAGATGGTCCAGTTCCGGCCACCGAACTTGGCGACGGCAAAGGTGTAGGGAATCCGCACGACCGCGCCGACGGCGGTGGCGGTGGAGATCAGGAAGAACTTCCCGGCGGGGTCGACGTGGTAGGCGGGCCCCATGAACAGGACCATGACCGACCACATGGTCCAGATGGAGAACCCGATGTGCTCGGAGAACACCGAGAACCAGAGGTTGCGCCGGGCGATCCGCTCCCCGGTCCGCTCCCAGAACACCTCGTCCTCGGGATCCCACTCCTCGATCCAACGGCCTTTCATGACGCCTCCCTGATCGACGGGTCGTAGCGCTGCGGCGCGCGGGACCGCCCCCGCTGGCTGTTTCCGGACACCGACGGTAGGGAGGCCGCATTTCACCCCCGTGCCGCCGCGTGACCACGGGGCAACCTTGTGTTCACGGACGAAGGCCGGATGCGGTGAGGCCGCCCCCCTCCCCCGCCCTCACGGCACCGGTCCCTGCTGTGTGAGCACGCCTGTACGGGGTGATCCTGGGGGAAGGGGGGTTTGTCGGGAACGGGGGGTGTCCGCAGTCGCACAGGGTGTGGGGCAGGGCCGGGCACGGCGCGAGGGCCCGGAGCAGTGCTCCGGGCCCTCGGGTACCGCGATCCGGCCGACGGGCCGCCGTCAGTGCTTGCGGCGGTCCCGCGCCCTGCCGTCCGGCCAGAGCCGGGGGCTGCGCTTGGCCGCCACGTCCTCGATCCAGCCCGTGGACAGGATCATCAGCCCGATCAGCGGCCAGACCAGGACGAACATCCACTCGTCATAGGTCGTGGTCAGGAATCCGTCGAAGTGCGAGCCGATGCCGGGGACGTTCCACAGCTGGTCGAGGAGCGGCACGGCAGCGGCGATCAGCGCGTTGTGCCACAGGTAGATCGTGACGGCCCGGTTGTTGGAGAGCGTGACCAGGCGGTCGGAGCGGGCCAGCCGGCCCGGCAGTTGCGGCCAGGACGGCGAGTAGGCCAGCAGGATCGCGCAGAAGCCGAACGACCAGGTGGCCTGCGCCAGCGGGATGTCGTTGAGGTCCCAGCCGTCCTGGGTGGGGTGCCCGGAGGCCCACCACAGGCCGAACGCCATCACCATCGACGCGCAGGACACCAGCAGATAGCGCGGCAGCTTCTGGATCAGCCGGTCGTGGTGCGCGAAGCCGAGCACCCAGCAGGCCGCGTAGGTGACGAAGTCGGTGATCACCGCACCGGTGTCGCCGGGGATGGTGACCACACCGGTCCCCAGGACCGCCGTCAGCGCCAGCGGGGCCAGCAGCACCGCCCAGGGCAGCTTGCGGAACAGCTTCAGCAGCAGCGGCGAGGCGAGCACGAACCACAGATAGGCCCGCAGGTACCAGAGCGGCTCGGCCGCCTGGACGGCCCAGGTCTGCTCCAGCATGCCGTCCTTGTGGCCGATCGACCACGGGAAGGGCGGGGTGCCCACCGGCACCAGGTAGTTGAAGAGCTTGGCCCACCACCACAGGCCCTGCTCCTTGTCCGGCTTCCAGCCCGCCGCGAACATCGCGGCCAGGATCACCGCGCCGAACGCCCACATCGGCGGCAGCAGCCGCCGCAGCCGGCCGCGGATGACGCTCCAGGCGGGCCGGCTCAGCGAGCGCGCCATCAGCGATCCGGCGAGCGCGAACATCACGCCCATCGACGGGAAGACGATCGAGAGCCAGGCGAAGCCGAAGAGGTGGTAGACGACCACGCGGACGAGCGCGAGCGAGCGCAGCAGGTCCAGATAGCGGTCGCGGCCCGACGCCTTGGGCTTCGTCTCGGCGCTCACCGCGGCCACGGCCGCGGGCACCTCGACGAAGGGCTGGGGTATCGGTGCGGTCATGCGACGGGCCTCCGGTCGACGTTCTCCTTGCTGCCGCGCTGGCTGGGGATGCCCCCCGGCGCCTCCACCACGCCCGTGCGCCGCAGCTTCTGCCAGCGCAGGCGGCCGCCGGTGAGGGCGGTGATCCAGGACTGGAGGAGCACCACGTACATCAGCTGGCGGTAGAGGATCTGCTGGAGCGGGAGCGACACCAGGTGGGTGAGGCGTTCGCGGTCCAGGCGGAAGGCGTAGGCCGCGCAGACCAGTTGGATCAGCAGCACGCTCAGCCACGCCACGACGGTCTTCTGGGTCGGGCCGAAGACCAGGCCGTAGAGGAGGAACACGTCGATCAGGGGGGCCAGCAGGGGGGCCAGGACCATGAACAGCGACACCAGCGGCAGGCCCACGCGGCCGAAGCGGCCCGAGGGGCCGCGCTCGAAGACGGCGCCGCGGTGCTTCCAGATCGCCTGCATCGTGCCGTACGACCAGCGGTAGCGCTGGGACCAGAGCTGCTGGACGGACTCGGGGGCCTCGGTCCAGGCGCGCGCGTTCTCCGCGTACACCACGCGCCAGCCGTCGCGGTGCATGGCCATGGTGACGTCGGTGTCCTCGGCGAGGGTGTCCTCGCTGATGCCGCCGACCCGCTCCAGGGCGGTGCGGCGGAAGGCGCCGACCGCGCCGGGGATGGTCGGCATGCAGCCCAGCACGTCGTACATCCGGCGGTCGAGGTTGAAGCCCATCACGTACTCGATGTGCTGCCAGGCGCCGATGAGCGAGTCGCGGTTGCCCACCTTGGCGTTGCCCGCGACCGCGCCGACCTTCGGGTCGCCGAACGGCTGCACCAGCTCGCGTACGGTCGACGGCTCGAAGACGGTGTCGCCGTCCATCATCACGACGATGTCGTAGCGGGCGTTGCGGATGCCGTTGTTGAGGGCGGACGGCTTGCCGCCGTTGGGCTGGCGGATCACCCGGACGTTCGGCAGCCACATCGCCTCGACGATGTCCGCGGTGCCGTCGGTGGAGCCGTCGTCGACGACGAGGACCTCGATGGGGTGGTCGCTCGCCATCAGCGAGCGCACGGTGTTGGCGATGCACTCGCGCTCGTTGTACGCCGGGACGATCACCGAGACCGGTTCGGTGACCTCCGGGCCCCAGCGGAAGCCGCGCCCCCGCACCTTGCGCGCGTGCAGGAACGACAGGATCAGCATCAGGCCGAACCGGGCGAAGACCAGCACCCCGATCACGGCGAGCCCGCCGACCAGGACGTCGGTGGTGCGCTCGGAGACCTGGACCGCGAAGACGAACGCCTTGCCCTTCCACAGGTCCATGCCGGTGACCGGGGTGTGCCGCTTGGCGCGTTCAGGGCCTCGGTCAGGTTCACGAACGTGTAGCCCTTGCCCTGGAGCCGGGGCAGGAAGGTGTCGAGCGCGGCCACGGTCTGCGAGCGGTCGCCGCCGGAGTCGTGCATCAGGACGATGGCGCCCCTGCCGTGCTTGGGCGTGGCGTTCTTGATGATCGCCTCGATGCCCGGGCGCTGCCAGTCCTCACTGTCCGTGGAGTCCAGCGCGGTGATGTACCCGCGGCTGCCCACGTACTGGATGACCGGCCAGTTCTGGTCGTCGATCGCATCCGCGAACGACGAGTACGGCGGCCGGAAGAGGGACGTGCGGATGCCGGCGGCGCCTTCGAGGGCGAGCTGGTTCTGTGCGAGCTCCCAGTCGATGCGGGCGTGCGACTGGTAGGAGAGGTCGGGGTGGTTGAAGGTGTGCAGGCCGACCTCGTGGCCCTCGTCGACCATCCGCTTGATCAGTCCGGGGTAGCGGGCGGCGTTGGCGCCGGTGACGAAGAAGACGCCGTGCGCGTGGTACTTCCTCAGCTGGTCGAGCACCTTCGGGGTCCAGGTGGGGTCCGGACCGTCGTCGAAGGTGAGCACCAGCTTGTGCTGGGGGATGTCGAGGCTGGTGGGCTTGGCCGTGCCCCGCGCGTCGATGACCGGGCCGCCGTCCAGGATGCGCTCGGGCACCTTGCCGGTGGATGCCTCGGGGCGTATGCGGTGGTCGGCGAGTATCTCGTTGTGGACGTACCCGCGCAGCATCAGCATCGCGAAGAGGGCGACGAGGAAGAGCAGGGGCAGCAGGTACCGCATGGGCGGCTTGCGGCGCCTGGGCTTGCGGGACGTACCGGGACCCGTGCGAGGGGTCCTGCGGCGAGGGGCTTTCACGTACTGGCTCCAGAGGGCGGAGTCGGCTTCGTCGACAGTCCTGTCGGGCTGCCGGACGAAGCGGTGGGGAGGCCGGGGCCCGCCGAGTGGCCGCCGGTCGGCTTCGCGGTCTGCGAGGTGCGGGGGCGCGGGGAGGCGGGGGCGGGCTTCGCGGGGTGGCTGGACTTGGCCGGCTTGGGGGTGCCGGAGGCCTTGGGCCGCCCGGATCCGGTGGCCGTGGGGTGCGTCCTGCTCTTGGCGGGGACGCCGGGCCTGACGGTGGCGGGGCGGGGGGTGTGCGACTCGGTGGGGGCGGGGGTGACCTGGACGGTCTCGGTCTTCTTCTCCTTGGCGGCGGGCCCGGGTATGCCGAGCCAGGGCGCGCGGGAGCTGCCGCCGAGCAGACTGCCGACGAGCATCACGGCGTAGCAGGTGCATGCCAGGCCGAAGACCCAGCCGAGCCGGCGCAGGTTCTTGCCGCGGCGGCCGCTCTCGTCCACGAAGACGGGGCCGTCCGGGTCAGCGCCGGCGACCGGCGCCTGGATGTCGACCCGCACCTCGGGCTGGGCCTGCGTGTGGGCCTGGTGCTGGACCTGCGCGTGTGCCCGGGGCTGGACCCGCGTCTGCGCCTGCGGCTGGACCTGGGTCCGCTCCTCGGACGGGGACCAGCCCTGCGTCGGGATCCGCGTCCCGGCCCGCACGGGATCCTGCGCCGACGGGCCGCCCGGCAGGCGTCCGGCGACGTTCAGTTCCATCGTGAAGTCGTCGAGCGGGCCTCGGGGCTCCTCGACCGGGTTGGGGGATCGCCCCTGAGATATGTCTTTTCGCCAATTGTCCACTTTGCGTACGCACTTCCCCACTGGATGATTCGCGGGTTGCGCGCACTCCTCTAGCGGGCGCTGCGTTCCGGATCGGGTCCCCACCCGTTCCACGCACCCCCACTACCACACCGCACCCGGGGAATGAATGTAGCGCACACCGCTGTGAGCCAGGTTCACGCACGATGTGTTGTTCCTCAACTGGAACACCAGAGTGGCATCAGCGAGACATGAGCGACAGATCCCCCTCCGGAAGCCAGCTGCCGGGGGGCAGATCCAGCCATCCGGACACTTCGCCCATCCGCCGGGCGACCTCGCGCAGAACCCGCAGGCCCGGGTGGGTCAGCCCCTTGCGCCACACCAGGGACACCGGGGACAGCGGTACGGGAGCGGTCAGCGGCCGGAGCACCATCCCGGGGATCTCCAGGAAGTCGGTGCTGGCCAGCACCGACCAGCCGCGCGCCAGTACCACCCGGGCGAACTCCTCCTTGCCGGAGATCTCCGGGAAGGGAGCGGCCAGTTCCGCACCCCGCCCGGCGAAGAGCCGTATGGCCAGATCCGTCCACTCCGCGGTCGCCGGATTGCCCGCCCCCGCATAGAGCGTCTCCCCCGCGAGCGCGTCCACGGGCACCTCCGCGAGCCCCGCGAGGCGGTGGCCCTCGGGCAGCAGCACCGCCATCCGCTCGTACCGGACCGGCTGGTGCGACAGACCCGCGAGCACCGAGGGGCCGAGCCCGGCGACCCGGCCGAAGGAGACGTCGAGGCGCCCGGCGAGGATGTCGGCGGCGGCCCCGGTGAGCCCGCTCAGATAGCGCGCCACGAACTCCTGCCCGGCCGCCGCCTCCCGGGCCCGCACCAGCACCCGGTGGCCGGTGCCGACGGGGGCGCTGATGTCGACGAGCAGCGGCCGGGACTCGGCGGCCCAGCCCGCCCGGAGCTCGTCGTGCGCGGCGAGTACCCGTCGCGCGTACGGCAGCAGCCGCTCGCCGTCGGCGGTGAGCTCCACCGCGCGCGTGGTCCGCACGAACAGCTCGGCGCCCAGGTCGCGTTCGAGCCGCCGCACATCCCGGCTGAGCGCCTGCTGGGCGACGAAGAGCCGGGCGGCGGCCCGGGTGAAGTGCAGCTCCTCGGCGACGGCGGTGAACGCGCGCAGCAGCCGGGGGTCGATGTCCTGGGTCACGGACGGCAGTCAACCGTACGGCCGTTGACAACGGAAGTGCGTGAATGGCCTCTGATCAGGTGTTGGACGCCCGCGCCCACGCCCGGGGAAGCTCGGTGCATGCCGCAGCTGATGACCGTCTCGGGTTCCACCCTGGTGCTCGCCGGGCCCGCTCCCTACGAACGCCCTCCCCGCGGGCCCCGCCGCACGGCGCCCGCGAGAGCCGCCCGGACCGCCCCCTACCGCAGCCTCTTCGCCGTCCCCGGCGCCCGCGCCTTCACCCTGGGCAACCTCATCGCCCGGCTGCCCATGGGCATGTTCACCGTGAGCGCCGTGATCATGATCGCCGGGTCGCGGGGTTCGTACGCCCTCGCCGGGGCCGTCACCGCCACCGGTCTCGCCACCACCGCCCTGGTCGCGCCGTGGACCGCTCGGCTGGTCGACCGCCACGGCCAGGCCCGCGTCGCCGTGCCCGCCACCGCGGTCGCGGTGCTCGGCTCACTGGCGCTGGTGCTCTGCGTCCGCCTCGGCGCGCCCGACTGGACGCTCTTCGCCTCCTACGCCGCCACCGCCACCACCCCGAACACCGGCGGGATGTCCCGGGCGCGCTGGGCGCACATCCTGCGCGGCGACTCGGCGGCCCTGCACACCGCCAACTCCTTCGAACAGGCTGTGGACGAGCTGTGCTTCATGCTCGGCCCGGTCGCCGCGGCCTTCCTCTGCACGGCCCTGTTCCCGGAGGCGGGGACGCTGGCCGGGGCGGTGCTCCTGATGACGGGCGTGCTGGTCTTCTCGGCCCAGCGTGCCACGGAACCGCCGGCGGCCCCGCGCGCCGCCGCCCGCCCGCCGCTGCGCCTGCCCGGCCTGGCCCCGCTGCTCGGCGTCTTCCTCGCCACGGGCGCGGTGTTCGGCTCGATGGAGGTGGTGACCCTGGCGTACGCGTCGGGGCTCGGCCAGGGTCCCTCGGGCGGCGCGGTGCTCGCCCTCCAGGCGGCCGGGTCGGGGGTGGCCGGACTGCTCTACGGCTCGGTGCGGCCCGCGCGTTCGCTCTCCCGGCGGCTGCTCGTGTGCGTGGGGGCGATGACGGCGCTGATGTGCCTGCCGCTCCTGGCGGCGGCCACCGGTTCGCTGGCGGTGCTGGCCGGCGCCCTGCTGCTGGCCGGGGCGGCGACCGCGCCGACCATGGTCACCGGGATGACCCTGGTCCAGCGGCTCACGCCCGAGGGCCGGCTGAACGAGGGGATGACCCTCGCGGTCACCGCGATCCTGGGCGGCATCGCGGCCGGCTCGGCGACGGGCGGCTGGCTGACCGACCACGCCCCGGCCACCACGGCGTACCTCGCCCCGGTCTGCGCGGCGGGTCTCGCGCTGGTGGCGTGCGCGGCGGGCCCGGCGCGGCGGCGCTGAGGGCGGGTGGTCCGTACCGTACGGACGGCACAGGGCCCGGCACGTACGACGAAGGCCCGGCCGCTCAACGCGGCCGGGCCTTCGCCTCAACATGGGAAAGTGGAGATGGCGGGAATCGAACCCGCGTCCAACGGTGCTGAATCAGGGCTTCTCCGTGTGCAGTTCGCTGCGCTTTTCTCGGCCCCGGAGATCACGCGAACAAGTCTCCGACGGGCTCAGCCACTGTTTGATTTCCTTCTGGGCCCCGTGGCCGGGCTCAGAAGTTTAGATCCCTTGATGATGCCAGGATCCGGGTCGGGATCACCCCCGGGCTGACACTTCGCAAGTCGCTACTTAGGCAGCGAGGGCGAAGGAATCGCGCTTGGTGTTGGCGATTATTGGTTGCGACATATGGTTAACGAGATCATTGCCGCTTCCTCGACACGCTTCCCCTGCTCCGACATCCGCTGTCGAAACCGATCATCCCCATGTTTTGTTAACAAGGTGCTCCGCCCCGGGGGGCGGCGCTGTAGCCATGGTACGCGACGCGGACCGCGGCTCGCCAGGACATTTACGCCCGCTGCCGCCGCCGGGCCGCCGCGACGGCGCGGTTCGTCTCCCGGGTGTCCTGCTTCTCCCGCAGCGTCTGGCGCTTGTCGTACTCCTTCTTGCCCTTCGCCAGCGCGATCTCGATCTTCGCCCGGCCCTCCTTGAAGTACAGGACGAGGGGCACGATCGTGTGACCCGACTCCTGCGACTTGCTCGCCAGCTTGTCGATCTCGGCGCGGTGCAGCAGCAGCTTCCGCTTGCGCCGCGCGCTGTGGTTGGTCCAGGTGCCCTGGGCGTACTCCGGTACGTGGACGTTGTGCAGCCAGGCCTCGCCCTGGTCGATCTGGACGAACCCGTCGACCAGCGACGCCCGCCCCTGGCGCAGCGACTTCACCTCGGTGCCGGTGAGCACGAGACCGCACTCGTAGGTGTCGATGATGAGGTAGTCGTGCCGCGCCTTCTTGTTCTGCGCGACGAGCTTGCGCCCGTTGCCCTTGTCCTTCTCTTTTGCCTTAGCCATAGTGCGGCCATTTTCGCACTACGACCGCCCCCCGAGGCCACCCAATACCGCCTCGGCCCGCTTCTCGGCCCGCTCGGTGACCGGTACGTCCGGGGTGATGCCCTTCCCGTCCACCGCGTGCCCGGCCGGGGTGCGGTAGTGGCCGACGGTCAGCTCGGCCACCGAGCCGTCCGGCAGCTCGGTCGGCATCTGGACCGAGCCCTTGCCGAAGGTGCGCGAGCCGACCGTGACGGCCCGGCCGCGGTCCTGGAGGGCTCCGGTCAGCAGCTCGGCCGCGCTCATGGTGCCGCTGTCGACCAGGACGACCAGCGGGCGGGCGGTGTCGCCGGCCCGGTCCGCGTAGAGGGCGCGCTGGCGGCCGTGCACGTCGTAGGTGGCGACCAGGCCGCCGTCGAGGAAGGCGGAGGCGGCCGAGGCGGCTTCGGTGACCAGACCGCCGGTGTTGCCCCGCAGGTCGAGGAGGACCCCGGCGCCGCCGGGGGCCGCGCGAACCGCTCTGCGCACCCGCTCGCCGGAGCCCTTGGTGAAGGCCGCCACCTTGATCATCACGTCGCCGCCCGGCAGCGCGCTCACCGTCACGGTCTCGGTGGTGAGCTCGGCCCTGCGCAGCGCCTCGGTCCAGGTCCGCCCGGCCCGGTCGAGACCGAGGACGACCCGGCTGCCGGGGGTCGCCCTCTCACCGCGCAGCAGCGCGACGACCTCGGTGACCGGCAGGGTGCCGAGCGCGCGGCCGTCGATCGTGACGAGCCGGTCACCCGCCCTGATCCCGGCGCGGGCGGCCGGGCCGCCGGGCTGGAGGCGGGTCACCTCCACGCGGCCGTCGGCGGTGCGCCTCGCCCACAGGCCGACGCCCGTGTAGCGGCCGTCGAGGGCGTTCTCGAACTGCTCGTACGCGCTCTGGTCGTACACCGCGCCCCAGCGGTCGCCGCTGCGGCTGACGGCCTCGGCCGCCGCCTCCGTACCGGACTTGCCGTCGGCCACCGCCCGGGCCGCGGCCCGGGCCACGTCCGCGCCGCGGTCGCGGGGCTCGACGGCGGAGGCGGGCAGGGCGTGCAGCGGGGCGCGGCGCTCCTCGGCCTGCGGCAGCGAGCCGGTCACCGCGGCGGTCGCCAGGACCGAGACGAAGACCAAGGTCAGAGTCGCCCCGCGGCGCACTCCGCGGGACCTGGGACAGCTGTCCGGACCTGACATGGCGTCGAGTCTAGGACAACGCGAGGGCGCCGCAGGGGCTGTTGCTCCTACGGCGCCCGGGGCACATCTCACACTCCGACGGCCTCGCGTCACACCTTCAGGTACTTGCGCAGCGCGAAGAACGCGGCCAGCGAAGGCATCAGCACACTCGCGGCCAGCACCAGCGGCAGCTTGGCGAGGACCGCGTCCCAGCCGATGAAGTTGATCAGATTCAGCTTGTGCGACAGGTCGAGCCCGTGGTCGATCATGAAGTAGCGGCCGACGATCAGCATCCCGGAGGCGGCGATGCCACCGAGCACCCCGGCGAAGGCGGCCTCCATGATGAACGGCGCCTGGATGTAGAAGCTCGAAGCGCCGACCAGGCGCATGATGCCCGTCTCGCGCCGTCTGCTGAACGCCGAGACCCGGACCGTGTTGACGATCAGCATCAGCGCCACGACCAGCATCACCGCCATGACCAGGACCGCGGCCACGTTCATCCCGCCGAGCAGGCTGAACAGGTTCTCCAGGATGCCCTTCTGGTCCTGGACGGACTGCACGCCGTCGCGCCCGGCGAAGGCGGTGGCGACCACCTTGAACTTCTCCGGGTCCTTGAGCTTGACCCGGAACGACTCCTGCATCTGGTCCGGCGTGATGGAGCCGGCCATCGGCGAGTCGCCGAACTGCTCCTTGTAGTGCTTGAACGCCTGGTCCGCGGACTCGTAGGTGACGGTCTCGACGATGTCGAGCTTCTTGAGGTCGGCCTCGATGTCCTTCTTCTGCTGGGCGGTGACAGCGCCCTTGGAGCACTTGGCGACGGACTCCGCGTCGGCCTTGTTGCAGAGGAAGATCGAGACGTTGACCTTGTCGTACCAGTAGCCCTTCATGTTGTTGACCTGATCCCGCATCAGCAGCGAACCGCCGAACAGGGCCAGGGACAGGGCCACGGAGACGATGACGGCGAACGTCATGGTCAGGTTGCGGCGGAGACCGACGCCGATCTCCGAGAGTACGAACTGCGCGCGCATGGCGACTGGTTGGGCCTTTCCGTGCTGGTCGTGCTTCCGAGCTCGATGCTCAGCGCATCAGTGCTGGTAGCCGTAGACGCCGCGCGCCTGGTCACGCACGAGACGGCCCTTTTCGAGCTCGATCACACGCTTGCGCATCTGGTCGACGATGTTCTGGTCGTGGGTCGCCATGATGACGGTCGTCCCGGTCCGGTTGATGCGGTCCAGGAGCTTCATGATGCCCACGGAGGTCTGCGGGTCGAGATTGCCGGTCGGCTCGTCCGCGATCAGCAGCATCGGCCGGTTGACGAAGGCCCGCGCGATGGCGACGCGCTGCTGCTCACCGCCGGAGAGCTCCCCGGGGCGCCGGTCCTCCTTGCCACCGAGTCCGACCAGGTCGAGCACCTGGGGCACGGCCTTCCTGATCTCCCCGCGCGGCTTGCCGATGACCTCCTGGGCGAAGGCGACGTTCTCGGCCACGGTCTTGTTGGGCAGGAGGCGGAAGTCCTGGAAGACGGTGCCGAGCTGGCGCCGCATGTGCGGCACCTTCCAGTTGGAGAGCCGGGCCAGGTCCTTGCCGAGGACGTGCACCTGCCCCTGGCTGGCGCGCTCCTCGCGCAGGATGAGTCGCAGGAAGGTCGACTTCCCGGAGCCGGAAGAACCGACGAGGAAGACGAACTCGCCCTTCTCGATGTCGAGGGAGACGTCCCGCAGAGCGGGGTGGCTCTGCTTGGGATAGGTCTTGGAGACGTTGTCGAATCGGATCACGGTGCACCACGGTCGCCGGGAATAGGTGTGCGTGACACTACGCGAACCGGCCTGGGCCGTGCAGGCACCGTTCGGGGATGTTCCGGGGATGCGCCTTATGTCCCGTTGACGGCGGCCTCCGGACCCCCTCACGGGGGCAGAATCCGGCGGGGCGCGCCGAAACGCGCGCGAGCTGGCACAGTGGTAGGGGGAACGGTTGCGTTTCCCTGAGCGTTGTGCGGAGCAGTAGGTGCCTACAGCGGCTCCGCCGCGCGGGAGGAGGAAAGCGCATGACCTACGACCGCTTGGTGTGCGCGAACTGCGCGGCGCCGGTCAGCGAGGGCCGCTGCCCCGTCTGCCGGGCCAACCGCCAGCGGCTCCAGCAGGAGGGCCCCTGGGGCGGCCTGAGTCCGGCCGCCCTGGTGACGCTGCTCGTGGTGCTGGTGGCCGCGTTGGCGCTGCTGGCCCACCAGACCGCGTGACGTCACGGCACCGGGCCGCACGGCCCGGCCGCTTCTGACACGTCGGGTGTACGCGAGTGGGGCCCGGGTTGCGAAGTGCGCCCCGGGCCCCACTTTCGTACGGTGTAACGACTACCGTGCGTGACGCCTAGGCGACCGTGCGGCCGCCGACCAGACGCGGCATGAAGCGGAAGCCGATGCCGCCGGCGATCATCGTCGCGGCGCCGAGCAGCAGGAACGTGGTCTCGCCCGCACCGGTCTCGGCGAGCTCCTCCTTGGGCTTGCCCTGCTCGACCGGCTTGGAGCCACCGCTGTCCGGGGTGGTGTTGTCCGGGCAGCTGGCCCCGTCGAGGGAGACGGTGCAGGTGCCGCCGGTGGAGCCACCGGTGCTGCTGGAACCGCCGGTGGCGGAGGAGCCGCCGGTGGAGCCGCCCGTGGCGGACGAACCGCCGGTGGAGCCGCCGCCGGTCGCGGAGCTGCCGCCGGTGGACGAGGAACCGCCCGTGGAGGACGAGCCCCCGGTGGAGGAGCTGCCACCGGTGGACGAGCCGCCGGTGGACGAGCTGCCGCCGGTCGTGGAGGAGCCGCCCGTGGTGCTGCTGCCGCCCGTGGAGGAGCTGCCACCGGTGGACGAGGAACCGCCCGTGGAGGACGAGCCCCCGGTGGTGGACGAGCCGCCCGTGGTGGACGTGCCGCCGGTGGACGAGCTGCCGCCGGTCGTCGAGGTGGAACCGGACGAGCCGCCGATGTCGGCACCGCCGATGCCACCGGTGGAGGAGGTCCCGCCGGTGGAGGAGGTACCGCCCGTGGTCGACGTGCCGCCCGTGGAGGACGTGCCGCCGGTGGACGAGGTACCGCCCGTGGAGCTGGTGCCACCCGTGGACGTGGTGTCACCGGTGGTCGAGGTACCGCCCGAGGAGGAGGAACCGCTGGTGGAGGAACCACCCGTGTCGGCGCCGCCGATGCCGCCCACCGTGCCGGTGGTGCCCTCGGACTCGCCCTGGACGCCGAGGCCGACGTCCACGCCGCTCTTGTCGGCCTCGGCCTTGGCGCTGATGCCGCCGATGTTGACGTCGACACCGGCGGCCTGAGCCGCCCCCGCGGCGGTCAGGGACGCACCCGCCGCGATCACCGCGCCCGCGGCTATCCGTGCGAAGCGGACCCGCGTCATTTTCGTCATCTGGCTGCTACCCCCAGTAGCTCAAGTGTCATGGAGCAGCGTCCGGGGGCCGCGGGACCGGGGGGATACGTTTCTCCGTCGCCCCCGTCACACGCGCCCCGGAAATACGCATGCCGCGCGTCACCCTTCCGCACTTTCAAGAATGACGTCAAGGCCGTTGCGTACGGAATGCCCGGAATGGCGTGACTTGCCCGTCGTACGGAGTTGCGACTGTGACGTAAAAAGGGAACTGCCGCTCAACGAACGGCAGTTCCCTTGTCGACAAAGCCCCGAAAGGGCGGTCGATTACTTCTCCTGCTGCTTGCGCCAGCGAATTCCGGCTTCGAGGAAACCGTCGATCTCACCGTCGAGGACGGCCTGCGGGTTGCCCACCTCGAACTCGGTGCGCAGGTCCTTGACCATCTGGTACGGGTGCAGGACGTAGGAGCGCATCTGGTTGCCCCAGGAGCTGCCGCCGTCCTTGAGGGCGTCCATCTTGGCCTGCTCCTCCTGGCGGCGGCGCTCGAGGAGCTTGGCCTGGAGGACGTTCATGGCGCTGGCCTTGTTCTGGATCTGCGAGCGCTCGTTCTGGCAGGAGACCACGATGCCGGTCGGCAGGTGCGTGATGCGGACCGCGGAGTCGGTCGTGTTGACGCCCTGGCCGCCGGGGCCGGAGGCGCGGTAGACGTCGATGCGCAGCTCGCCCTCGTCGATCTCGACGTGGTCGCTGGACTCGACGACCGGCAGCACCTCGACGCCCGCGAACGAGGTCTGGCGGCGGCCCTGGTTGTCGAAGGGCGAGATCCGCACCAGGCGGTGGGTGCCCTGCTCGACGGAGAGCGTGCCGTAGGCGTACGGCGCCTTGACCACGAAGGTGGTCGACTTGATGCCGGCCTCTTCCGCGTACGACGTCTCGTAGACCTCGGTGGAGTAGCCGTGGCGCTCGGCCCAGCGCAGGTACATGCGCTGGAGGCGCTCGGCGAAGTCCGAGGCGTCGACGCCGCCGGCCTCGGCGCGGATGTTGACCAGGGCCTCGCGCTCGGCGTACTCGCCGGACAGGAGCGTCCTGACCTCCATCTCGTCCAGGGCCTTGCGCACCGAGACCAGCTCGGCCTCCGCCTCCGCGAGGGTGTCCGCGTCGTCCATCTCCTCGGCGAGCTCGAAGAGCACGCTGAGGTCGTCGATCCGGCCGCGCAGCGTCTCGGTCTTGCGGACCTCGGCCTGGAGGTGCGAAAGCTTGCTCGTGATCTTCTGGGCGGCCTCCGGGTCGTCCCACAGGGACGGCGCGGCGGCCTGCTCCTCAAGCACGGCAATGTCTGCCCTCAGCTTGTCGAGGTCCAGGACGGCCTCGATCGACCCCATGGTCGAGGAGAGGGACTTCAGCTCTTCGGATACATCGACGACTGCCACGGGTCCAGCGTAACGGCTGTGCGCAAGGACGTTTCCCCCGCGGCGTGCCACGGGCGGACGGGCCCGGGACTACGGGGCCGGCGCCGAGTGCTTGGAGTCCTGCGGGGGCTTGTCGTCGTCGCCCGAGGTGGCGAGCCAGCCGCCGACGGCGACCGCGGCCGTCAGCACCACCGCCGAGGCGCCCAGGATCAGCCGCCGCCGGCGCAGCTGGTCCGCCCGGTGCCGGGCCGAGCCCGGGCGCGGGGTGCCCGCCGGGCGAGGGGCGCGGGCGGTGCCCAGGGGGCCGCCGGCCAGCTCGTCGGGGCCGGGGACGCGCATGCTGGTGTGGGTGTCGCGGTTGGAGTCCAGCGGGGCGCCCGGGACCAGCGGCACCGCGCCCCGGCGGGGCCTGCCGGAGGGGGCCGCGGGCTCCTCGTAGACCGGCTCCTCGGGCTCCTCGGCGTCCGGCTCGTCCACGTCCAGCGGCGGCATCCCGGCCACCAGCGGCAGCAGCTCGCGCAGCCGGGCGGAGAGCTCGGAGGCGCGCAGCCGGGAGGCCGGGGCCTTGGCGAGGCACTGGACCATCAGCTGCCACAGCTCGTCCGGGATGCCGGGCAGCGGCACCACGGTCTCGGTGACGTGGCGGCGCAGGACCGCGCCGGGGTGGCCGCCGCCGAAGGGGGTGAAGCCCGCCAGGAGCTCGTAGAGGACGGTCGCCAGGGCGTAGATGTCGACCGCCGCCCTGGGCGGCAGGCCCTCGACGATCTCGGGGGCGAGATAGTCGGGCGTGCCGATGATGCGGGTGGCCTTGGTACGCCGCGGGGTGTCGATCAGCTTCGCCACGCCGAAGTCGGTGAGGAGCGCGGGATGCGCGCCACCGGGGCCGAGCGGGCCCTGCATGTCCAGGAGGATGTTCTCGGGCTTGACGTCGCGGTGCACGATCCCGGCGGCGTGCGCGGCGGCCAGGCCGTCGGCCACGTCCGCGACGATGGCGACCGCCGCCTCGGGCGCGAGCCGGCGCTCCCGGTCGAGCCGGGTGCGGACGTCCGTGCCCCGCACCAGGTCCATGACCAGGGCGAGGTCGTTGCCGTCGACGACCAGGTCGCGCACGCCCACGACGTTCGGATGGTCCAGGCCGAGCAGCGCGGTGCGCTCCTGGACGAAGCGGCCGACCAGCTCCTGGTCGGCGGCGAGGTCCTCGCGCAGCAGCTTGATGGCGACGGGCCCGTCCGGGCCCTCGCCGAGCCACACCGTGCCGGCGCTGCCCCGCCCCAGGATCTGGTGGGCGGTGTACCGGCTGCCGATATTCCGTGCCAAGACTGCTCCCTCAGCGGCTGGCTGTGCACGCCGAGGCTACGCGGCCAGGGGGGCAACCTTCACTTCCGAGGGGGAATTCACCCCCTGGAAGTCGACAAATCCATGAAGTCGGTGTTCCGGAACGCCTTACTTGCCCCCGAGTTTGCCGATCCAGCCCGACACCTTGTCGACGGCGTCGCCGATCGCCTGCCAGTAGCTCTTGCCCTCGGCCACCCAGTCCTGGAGCGGGGTGAGCTCCCAGACGAGCCAGCCCGCCACGAACAGCAGGACCAGGGTGAACAGACAGCCCTTGAGGCAGCCGAGACCCGGAATCCGCATGGGGTTGGCGCTGCGGCGGCGCGGCTCACGGGGCTCGCGCGCCGCGGGTGCCTGCGGCTGCTGGGGCGCCTGCGGCGGGGCGTACTGCCGGCGCTGCTGGTGCTGGGGCGGCGGCGCGTACTGCTGGTGCTGCGGGGGCTGCTGCGCGTACGGCTGGGGCTGCTGCGGCTGCCGGTACGGCTGGGGCTGCGGCTGCGGCGCGTACGGCTGGGGGCGCTGCTGCTGGGGTTGCTGGTGCTGGGGGCGCTGCTGGGGCTGCTGCGCCTGGCGGTGCGGGCGGCGGCGCAGCGGGTCCTGCTCCGGGTCCAGGTACTGCACCTGCGTCTGCTCGTTGCGGTCGCGGGCCGCCTGGAGCTGGGACTGCCAGGGGTGCGGCTCCTCGGGCCGGTCGGGACCGCCCTGGGGGCCGTACTGGTTCTGCCCCTGCCCCACCGGCGGCAGCACCGCCGTCGGGTCGGGCGCGCCCCGGCCGGGCAGGACCGCGGTCGGGTCCGCGGCGCCGGGGGTGTGCGGCAGGTACGAGGTCGCGGCGTTCGGGTCGTACGCGCCCGCGTTGGTGGGCAACACCTGGGTCGGGTCGGCCGCGCCTGGCGTCTCGGGGACGGGCGCGGGCGCCGGGTCGGGCGCGAGCAGCGCGCCGACGCCGTCGGCCGCCTCGACCTGGGCCGGGGTGGAGTGCACCCCGATGCCGTCGGCCACCACGCGCAGGGCGCGCGCGAGGTTCTCCGCGCTCGGCCGCTCGTCCGGGTTCTTGCGCAGACAGCGCTCGATGACCGTCCACAGCGGGGCGGGCACGGTGGTGGGGCGGCGCGGCTCCTCGCTCAGATGCCGGTGCAGCACCTCCAGAGCCGTGCCCCCGGCGAACGGCGGACGCCCGGTGACCAGCTCGTACATCAGGATTCCGGCGCCGTAGACATCGACGGCGGAGGTCTGCGGGCGGCCCTCGGCGGACTCCGGCGCGACGTACGCGGGCGTGCCCACGAACTCGTGCGTACGGGTCAGGCCCGGGGAGTCCGCGAGGCGCGCGATGCCGAAGTCGGTGAGCATCGGGTGCATGGCGCCGTCGCGCTCGTCGAGCAGGACGTTGGCGGGCTTCAGGTCGCGGTGGACCACGCCGTCGGCGTGGCTCGCGGCGAGCGCGTCCGCGATCTGCGCGGTGAGCAGGGACGCGGCGACCGGCGTGAAGGGCCCGTTGTCCCGCAGATAGCGGTGCAGGTCGGGGCCGTCGACCAGATCCATGACCAGGGCGAGCAGATCGCCCTCGACGACGAGGTCGCGGGTGCGCACGATGTTGGGGTGCGTCAGGCGCAGCAGCACCGACCGCTCGCGCAGGAACCGCATCACGACGTCGGCGTCGTTGGCGAGCTCCTCCTTGAGGACCTTGATCGCGACGGTCTCGCCGGGCTGGCCGGCCACCGCCGCCTCGGCACCCGCCGCCTCCCTCTGGCGGGCGCGCCAGACGGTACCCGTGGCACCGCGTCCGAGCGGCTCCTCGAGCAAGTACTTGCTGCCTACCGGCCGCACGTCATGCGCTCCCTGCTGGTCTGGCTGGATCCGGGTCTCCTCGGGTGTCCCCCGGGCCGCCCACTGTAGTGCCGACGGCTGTCACCACGGCCGCCGCGGCGGCCGTGGCGGCGCGGGCCCGCGGGCTCCGCTTGTTCGAAGGGAAGACGCCGCCGTCGCACGGAAGGTTGCCGAACGGCCGTGCCGAAGCGGGGTGAACGATTCCGCCGAGGTGCGCAACCGGCCACTTTGCGGCCACATTTGCGTCGAGAGCCGATCATTCAAGATCACTTGGAGGTGGGTGGCGGGCGTGTTGTCAGTGGCAGGTGCGAGGATGCCCTCAGCACGACATGTGTGCCTGGTGGGGGGAATCACAAGGGCCTTTCCCTCCGTGCCCGGCACCCCCGCGCAGAAGGGACCGCCGAGGCGATGCAGATCCGGCTGACCGTCCTCGCGCCGCGCAGCGGCCACGCTGCGGCGCGCGCCTGCGACGTGCTCGTGACCGCGCCGGCCGGGACCGCCCTGGCGGCCGTCGCCTCCGGCCTCGCCACGGCCGCGTCCGGTTCCGAGGTGTCGAGCACGGTCGTGCTCTACGCGGGCCGTGAGCGGCTCGACCCCCAGCGCCGCGTCCTGGGCGAACCGCCCCTGGTGGACGGCGCGGTGCTGTCCCTCTCCGCCCCGGCCGACTCCTCGACGTACGCCTACGAGGAGCACGAGGAGGCCGTCCGCGCCCGCCTGTGCGTGGTGGCGGGGCCGGACGCGGGCGGGGTCCATCTGCTGCACGGCGGACAGATCCGCGTCGGCCGCTCGGCGGACGCGGACGTCCCGCTGGACGACCCGGACGTGTCCCGGCTGCACTGCGCGGTCACCGTCGGCGAGGGCGGCCGGGTCTCGGTGGCCGACCTGGGCTCGACGAACGGCACGCGCGTGGACGACGCCCCGGTCGGCCCGCACCCGGTGCGGCTGCCGGTGGGCGCCCTGCTGCGCCTCGGCGAGTCCGCGCTGCGCCTGAGCACGGGGGCCCCGTCCCCGCAGCCGCTGCCCACGACACCGGACGGGGAGGGCCACATCCGGGTGACTCCGGCGGCTTCCCCGGCCCCGGCCGGATCCGGCGAAGCCGCGCCGCTCGCGCCCGGCCCCGGGACCGCCGCCCGGGTGCCGTCCCCGCGCGCGTCGAGCGAGCCGGTCCCCACCGCCCCCGGACCGACGACCCACGGCACCGGGAACACGCCCGCCCCGGGCGGCCCCGGTCCCGCCGAGGCGAGGGAGAGCGGCGGACGGCCGCACGCACGCGACGGCGCGGAGACCGACGAGGCCTACGGGGAGGCGGGACGAGGGCGTACCGAGGGCGGGTTCGGTACGTACGGCGGCGTGCCGGGAGCGAGGAGTGCCGCCGGGGGCGGCAGCGGTGATGACGCCGGTGACGGCGTTGACGGCTGGGGTTTCGCCCCCGGGGGGCAGGGTCACGGCCCCGGGCTGGTGCCGGGACGGGCTGGCGAGGGGCACGGCCCCGGGCCGGGGGGACAGGGTTACGGCGCCGGGCCCGGCGGTGAGGGTTACGGGTCTGGACGCGGCGGTGAGGGCTACGGGCCCAGGCCCGGTGGCGCGGGCCAGGGGCTCGGGCCGGCTGGCGCCGGCCAGGGATCCGGGCCGGCGCAACAGGGTTACGGCCCCCGGCCGGGCGGTGCGGTTCACGGGGCTGGACCGGGCGGTGAGGGCTACGGGCCCGGGCCGGGCGGCGGGGTCCAGGGATCCGGGCCGGGTGGTGTGGGTCAGGGGTCCGGGGTCGGGGCCAGTCGGAGGGTTGGGACGCCTCCCCGTGGGACGCGGCTGCCCGAGGACGTCGAGCACGCGCGCGCGGACGACGGAGCCGCGGCGCGGCGGCGCGGCGGGATCGGGGCCTGGGCTCGGCGGCTGACCGGCGGCCGCCCCGAGTCCGTGGACGAACCGGCGCCGACCGAGACCGCCGCCGTGGTGCCGGGCGGCTCCCCCCGCGCCCCCGAGCGCTGGCCCGACCCGGCCGCGCTGCTGCTGACCGCGCTCGGCCCCGGGCCGAGGCTGTGGGAGCGGCGCCCCGGGCACCCGGAGGAGCTGGCGATCCGGGTGGGGACGGCGGACCGCGGCGAGCTCGCGGCCGTGCCGGTGACCGTCGGGCTGCGGGAGGTGGGCTCGCTGGGGCTCGCCGGACCCCGCGCGAGGCTGAACGGGCTGGCGAGGGCGGCCGTGGCCCAGCTCGCGGCGCTGCACGCGCCGGCCGACCTGGAGATCGTCCTCATCAGTACGGAGCGCGGCCGCAGCCTCCAGACGCGTACGGCGGAGTGGGGCTGGCTCGGCTGGCTCCCGCATGTGCGTCCCGGGCACGGCCAGGACTGCCGGCTGCTCCTGGCGTACGACCGCGAGCAGGCCACCGCCCGGACGACCGAGCTGGTCCGGCGCCTGGACGACAGCCCGCTGGGCCCCGGCTGGGCGTCCGCCGACGCGGCGGCCGTGGCCGACGCCACCCGCCGCTACTCGGGTCCGTACACGGTGGTGATCGTCGACGGCGACCCCGGCTCGTCCGTGCTGCGCGAGACGACGGCCCGGCTGGCCTGCGCCGGGGGCGCGGCCGGCATCCATCTGCTCTGCCTCGCCGAGACGCCGCCCGCCTCGCCCGTGTCGCCGGTGGAGGCGACGTACGAGTCGGCGTGCGCGGTCTCGCTGCCCTTCCGCGAGTGCGGGGCGGCGGCGCTGCTCAGCGGCGACGTGGCCACGGCGCTGCGGCTGCTGCGCACGGCGGGCGGACGTCCGGCCGGGCACGGCACGCTGGCGGTGGTGGACGCGGTGTCGGCGGCCTGGGCCGAGCGCTTCGCGCGGGCGCTCGCGCCGCTGCGCGCGGGCGACGGAACGACCGCGCCCGGCCGGCCGCCGGTGGCACTGCCCCCCTCGTCCCGGCTGCTCGACGAGCTGGGCCTGGCGCGGGCCACCCCGGCGTCCCTGATGGCGCGCTGGGAGTCGGCGCCGGACGGCGCGGCTGTGCTCGGCACCGGGCCGCGCGGCCCGGTCGGCGTCGACCTCGCCTCCGAGGGGCCGCATCTGCTGGTCGAGGGCCCGGCGGGCAGCGGGCGTACGGAGCTGCTGCGGGCGGTCGCCGCGTCGCTGGCGGCGGGGGCGCGGCCGGACCGGCTGGCGCTCGTGCTGGTCGACGGGGCGGGCGGGGAGCGCGGCGAGGGGTTGCGCCCCTGCACCGAACTCCCCCATGTCTCGACGTACTTGGTGGCCTCGGACCCGGTCCGGATGCGGGAGTTCGCGCAGGCGCTGGGGGCGGAGCTGAAGCGGCGGGCGGAGCTGCTGGGGGAGCTGGGGTTCACGGAGTGGCTCGCCCGGCAGGAGCCCGGGCAGGGAGCCGAGGAGGTGGCGGGACGGGTGGTGGGTCCCCGGCCGCCGGCCCCCGGTGAGCAGCAGGGCGAGGGGGACGCGCCGTCCACGAGCACGCTGCGGCTGCGCCCCCTGGGGCGTACGCGTACGGACTCGGGGCCGCCGGCCCTGGCACGTCTCGTCGTCCTGGTGGACGACTTCGACGCGCTGCTCGCGCCCGCGCTGGGCAGCCCCGGGCGGCCCGCGGCGGGCTCGGTGGTGCGCGCGCTGGAGGCGGTGGCGCGGGACGGCGAGCGGCTGGGCGTCCACCTGGTGGCGACGTCGTCGCGTCCGGAGCGCACGGCGGAGACGGAACTGGCGCGCCGGGTACGGCAGGTGGTGCGGCTGGACGCGCCCCCGCTCGTCCCGTCGCCGGAGGAGCCGTCGCCGGGGCGGGGCCGGCTGTTCGGCCCGGACGGTTCGGTGACGCCGTTCCAGGGCGGCCGGGTCACAGGCCGGATACCGCGCACGGCGACGCTGCGGCCGACGGTGGTGCCGCTGGAGTGGGAACGGATGGGCGACCCGCCGGCCCGGCGGCCGGTACGGGAGCTGGGGAACGGGCCTACGGATCTGGCGTTGCTGGCCAGTGCGTTGGAGAGGGCGGGGCGGGTAGTACAGGCAGCAACCCCGGCGGGCCTATAACCCCCGGACACCCCCTTCGGGGCTGCCCCCGCCCCCCTTCAGGGCCACGCCCCCGGACCCACCCCGGGGCCACGCCCCCGACCCCACCCCGGGGCTGCGCCCCTGACCCCGCTTCGGGGCTCCGCCCCGGGCTGCCGTCTTTCGCCTGCGGACCGTGCTGGGTTGCTCGCGCAGTTCCCCGCGCCCCTAGGCAGCCGGGGGCGCGGGGAACTGCGCGCTCAGCCACCAACAACCCGCAGACAAGGTCCCGGCCCCCGGGGCAATCAGGGGCGCGGGGAACTGCGCGACCAGCCACCCACCACCCGCAGACAAACCCCGACCCCCGGGACAGTCAGGGGCGCGGGGAACTGCGCGACCAGCCACCCACCACCCGCAGACAAACCCCGACCCCCGGGGCAATCAGGGGCGCGGGGAACTGCGCGCTCAGCCACAGACGGGCCACAGACGGGCCACAGGCGGGCCGCAGACGAACCCCGGACCGAAACCGCTTCGCGGACTGACCCCACGTCACGACCCCATCACGATCACCCAGTTGACAGCGAACGCGGTATTGCGGGGCCCCCGCACCCGGCGTAGGACTGTCCGGACGGGACGACGACCTCGGTGAGCGGGAGGCGGCACACTCATGCGTACAGGCCGGAAGTTGGTCGGGATGGCCATCGTCGGGGCACTCGCCCTCACCGCCACCGCCTGCGGGGACGACAAGAAGGACGACGAGACAAAACCGGCGCCCGGCAAGTCCGGCACGGCGGCCGCCGTCACCCTCCCCCGCCTCGACGGGCAGAAGATCGAAGTGGCCGCGGTGTGGACCGGCCCCGAGCAGGCCAACTTCGTCAAGGTGCTGAAGGAGTTCGAGAGCCGTACCGGCGCCACCGTCACGTTCGTCCCCGCCCAGGACCCCATCGTCAACTTCCTCGGCACCAAGATCGCCGGTGGCAGCCCGCCCGACGTGGCCATGCTGCCGCAGGTCGGCGCCATCCAGCAGGCCGTGCGGAAGAAGTGGGTCAAGCCCGTCGGCCCGGACGCCAAGGCCCAGCTCGCCAAGAACTACAGCAAGGTCTGGCAGGACCTGGGCGCGGTCGACGGCACCCAATACGCCGTGTACTTCAAGGCCGCCAACAAGTCCCTGGTCTGGTACAACACCAAGGTCTTCGACACCGCGGGCGCCCAGGTCCCCAAGACCTGGAAGGACTTCCTGGCCACCGCCGACACCATCTCCGCCTCCGGCGTCACCCCGGTCTCCGTCGGCGGCGCCGACGGCTGGACCCTCACCGACTGGTTCGAGAACATCTACCTCTCCCAGGCGGGCCCGGAGAAGTACGACCAACTGGCCAAGCACCAGCTCAAGTGGACCGACCCGTCGGTCAAGGACGCCCTGACCACCCTCGGCCAGCTCTTCGGCAAGCCCGACCTCATCGCGGGCGGCGCGACCGGCGCGCTCCAGACCGAGTTCCCCGCCTCCGTCACCCAGACCTTCACCGGCGGCGACCAGCCCAAGGCGGGCATGGTCTTCGAGGGCGACTTCGTCGGCATCAACATCGCGCAGACCAGCGCGAAGATCGGTACGGACGCGAAGGTCTTCCCGTTCCCCGCCGTCGGCGCCAAGGCGCCCGTCGTGACCGGCGGAGACGCGGCCGTCGCGCTCAAGGACACCAAGGGCGCCCAGGCCCTGCTCACCTGGCTGGCCTCCGCGGACGCCGCCAAGGTCTGGGCCTCGGCGGGCGGGTACATCTCGCCCAACAAGGCCACGGACCTCGCCGCGTACCCCAACGACGTCCAGCGCGACATCGCCAAGGCCCTGATCGCGGCCGGGGACGACGTACGGTTCGACATGTCCGACCAGGCCCCGCAGTCCTTCGGCGGCACGCCGGGCAAGGGTGAGTGGAAGGACCTCCAGGACTTCCTGAAGAACCCCAAGGACGTGAGCGGCGCCCAGGCCAGGCTGGAGGCCGACGCGGCCGCGGCGTACAAGAACTGACCCGGTCATGACCACCGCGCCGGTACCGCCGCCCGCCTCGCCCGCCCCTCCCCCGCCCTCCGCCGCCCCGCCCGGCCGCGGGACCGTCAGGAGCGTCACCGGGACGCGCGTCTACCTCGCCGCCGGGTTCCTGCTGCCCGCGCTCGTCCTGCTGGGCGCGCTGGTGGTGTATCCGATCGGGTACTCGGTCTACCGCTCGTTCTTCGACCGGTCCGGCGACGGTTTCGCGGGGATCGACAACTACAAGACGCTCTTCACCGACGACACCATCCTGAAGGCCGTCGAGAACAACGCGATCTGGGTGGTCTGCGCCCCGACCATCGCCACCGTCCTTGGGCTGATCTTCGCCGTACTGACCGAACGGGTGCGGTGGGGAACGGCGTTCAAGCTGATCGTCTTCATGCCGATGGTGATCTCGATGCTGGCCGCGGGGATCATCTTCCGGCTGGTGTACGAGCAGGACCCGGACCGGGGCGTCGCCAACGCCGTCTGGGTGGGGGTGCACGACACCTTCGCCGAGTCGGCCGGCTTCCCCCGCGCCCGTCCGCTGCCCGCCGCCCCTCTCGGGCCGGGCGGCGGGGGCTCCTTCGTGACCAAGGATGCCGTCCACGCCGGGCAGAGCGCGCTGCTGCCGCTCGTCGGGGTGCCCGCCGAGAAGATGCCGTCGTCCGCGAAGCCGGCGCGGCCCGCCGCCGCCGGCCCCGGTGAGATCACCGGTACCGCCTGGCTCGACTTCACTAAGGGGGGCGGCGGCAGGCCCAACACCATCGACTCCAAGGAGCTGGGCCTCAAGGGCCTCAAGATCGAAGCCGTACGGGACGGCCGGGTCGTCGCGACCGCCACCGCCCGCGCGGACGGGACCTTCACGCTGCCCGCGAAGGCGGACGGGGCGAGACTGCGGCTGCCCCGGAGCAACTTCCGCGAGCCCTACAACGGCGTGAACTGGCTCGGCCCGACCCTCGTCACCCCCGCCATCATCGGCTCGTACATCTGGATGTGGGCCGGGTTCGCGATGGTGCTCATCGCGGCCGGACTCGCCGGGCTGCCGCGCGAACTCCTCGAGGCGGCACGGGTGGACGGGGCCAACGAGTGGCAGGTGTTCCGGCGGGTGACCGTGCCGCTGCTCGCGCCCGTCCTCGCCGTGGTCCTGGTCACCCTGATGATCAACGTACTGAAGATCTTCGACCTGATCTTCATCATCGCGCCCGGCTCCAGCCAGGACGACGCCAACGTACTGGCGCTCCAGCTCTACCGCTCCTCGTTCGGCACGGACGCCGATCTCGGCGTCGGCAGCGCGATCGCGGTCCTGCTGCTGGTCCTGGTCATACCGGTGATGCTCTTCAATATTCGCAGGATGCGGCGGGAGGCCGGGCGATGACGACGAGCCACGCCGCGACCACCCCCTGCCGGGGGTCCGGGGGTCGCCCCCCGGGACAGCACAGCAATATCCGCAGGATGCGGCGGGAGGCCGGGCGATGACAGTCGTGGGGGTCGTCAAGGCCAAGCAGTCGCTGCCCGCCCGGATCGCCGCCCGGGCCGGGGGCGGGGCGCTGCGCGTCTTCCTCGTCCTGGTCGGGCTGTTCTGGCTGATGCCGACCGTCGGGCTGCTGCTGTCCTCGCTGCGCGGCTCCTCCGACATCGCCGCCAGCGGCTGGTGGAAGGTCTTCACCGAGCCGTCCCAGCTCACCTTCCACAACTACTCCAGCCTGCTGGACAACAGCACGATCACCGACTCGCTGCTGTCCACCGTGATGATCACCGTGCCCGCGACCGTCCTGGTCGTCGTCATCGGCTCGTTCGCCGGATACGCCTTCGCGTGGATGGACTTCCCGGGCCGGGACTGGTGGTTCATGGTCGTGGTGAGCCTGCTCGTCGTCCCCGTCCAGGTCGCCCTCGTCCCCGTCGCCAAACTCTTCGGCAAGATCGGCATCTTCGAGACGACGGTCGGTGTCATCACCTTCCACGTCGCCTTCGGCCTGCCCTTCGCGATCTTCCTGCTGCGGAACTTCTTCGCGGAGATCCCCCGGGAGCTCCTGGAGGCCGCGCGACTCGACGGGGCGGGCGAGGTGCGCCTGTTCACCCGGGTCGTCCTGCCGCTCGGCGGCCCGGCGATCGCCTCGCTCGGCATCTTCCAGTTCCTGTGGGTGTGGAACGACATGCTGGTGGCGCTGATCTTCGCGGACTCCAAGCACCCGCCGATCACGGTCGCCCTCCAGCAGCAGGTACGGCAGTTCGGCAACAACATCGACGTCCTGGCGCCCGGCGCCTTCGTCTCCATGGTCATCCCGCTGGCCGTCTTCTTCGCCTTCCAGCGGCAGTTCGTGTCGGGGGTGATGGCGGGCGCCGTCAAGTAACCGGACCGGGCTCCGGCGGCGCGGTCCGGGCGGCGCGGTCCGGACGGCGCGTCCGGGCGTCCGGGCGGCCGCGTCAAGCGTGCGCCACGGCTTCACCCCGCGTGCCGCCCCGGCGTAACCCGTTCGTGCCATCCGCCGTTCTACGGGCCATGCCCCGGTTCAGCGTGATCGTTCCCGTGTTCAAGGTCCAGGCCCATCTCCACGACTGTCTGGGCTCGGTGCTGAGCCAGTCGTACGACGATCTGGAACTGATCGCGGTGGACGACTGCTCACCGGACGCGTCCGGTGCGATCCTCGACGAACACGCCGCCCGCGACCGCCGCGTCACCGCCCTGCACCTGGCCTCCACCACAGGCCCCGGCCCCGCCCGGAACGCCGGGCTCGCCCACGCCACCGGCGACTACGTGCTCTTCCTCGACGCCGACGACGCCCTCGCCCCCGGCGCCCTCCAGGCCGTCGCGGACCGGCTCAAGGAGACCGGCGACCCGGACGTGCTGGTCTACGGCCACGCGCGCTACGACCACGCGCGGACGTCCCCGTCGGGCGAGCAGGTCCGCGACCCTGCCGCCGCCCAGCTCACCGAGACCGGTCCCGCCACCTTCCGGCTCGCGGACCGGCCGGGGCTGCTCAGGCTCACGGGCGCGGTGTGGAACAAGGCGTACCGCCGCGCGTTCGTCGAGGAGCAGGGCCTCGGCTTCACCGCCGGCTGCTACGAGGACGTGCCGTGGACGTATCCGGCGCTGTTGGCCGCCGGGACGCTCGCCACCCTGGACCGGATCTGCGTCCACCACCGCGAACGCCGCCACGGCGGCCTGCTGTCCACCACCGGCCGCCGCCACTTCGACCTCTTCGAGCAGTACGAGAGGGTGTTCGCGTTCATCGACGAGCGCCCCGAACTGGCCCCGCTGCGCCCGCTGGTGTTCCGGCGGATGGCCGACCACTTCCTGGCCGTGTTCACCACCCGGGCGCGCCTGCCGCGCGGCAGCCGCGCCGAGTTCTTCCGGCGTGCCCGCGCCCAATACCGCCGCCACCGCGTCCCGGGCGGCGGCCCGCGCACCCTGCGCGTGCGGGTGCGGCACGGCCTGGTGCGGCTCGGCGCCCACCGGGCTCTGCTGGGGCTTGAGGCGCTCGGCGCCGTGCGCGCCCGCGCGGGACGGTCGCTGCGCGCGCTCGGCCGCGCCCTGCGCTCGGGAGTGCTCCACCTGCACTACCGGATCCAGCTGCGGCTGCCGCTGCGGGACGAGGCGGTCTTCAGCGCGTACGGGAACGGGGGGTACGCCTGCAACCCGGCCGCGATCGAGGCGAAGGTGCGCGAGCTGGTGCCCCGGGTGCGCACCACCTGGGTGGCGGCGCCCGCGCACCTGCACACGGTGCCGCCCGCGACGGCCAGGGTGGCGCCGGACACCTTCGCGTACTGGACGGCGCTGGCCCGGGCCACGTACCTGGTCAGCAACGTGGAGTTCGACGGGCGGCTGGTCAAGCGGAAGGGCCAGGTGCTGCTCCAGACCCATCACGGCACCCCGCTCAAGACCATGGGCCTGGACCTGATGGACCGTCCGGCGGCCGCCCGCGACACCGACTTCGCCGCCCTGGTCGCCGGCAGCGACATGTGGGACTACAGCCTCTCCGCCAACCTCCACTCCACCCTCACCTGGGAGCGCACGCGCCCCTCGGGTTGCACCACGCTCGAATACGGCTATCCGCGCAACGACGTCTTCCACCGGGCGAGCGCGGCGGACGTGGCCCGGCTCCGCGACGGCCTGGGCATCCCCCCGGGCGCCACCGCCGTCCTGTACGCGCCGACGCACCGCGACTACCGGCGCGGCCAGCACCGCCCCCTCGACCTGGAGCGCGTGGCCCGGACGCTTGGCCCCGGCGTCGTGCTGCTCACCCGCGCCCACCCCGCGTACGGCGCGCCGCTGGCCGAGGTCACGCACCCGCGGATCATCGACGTCAGCGGGCACCGGTCGGTCGAGCAGCTGTGCCTGGCCGCCGACGCGCTGGTCACCGACTACTCCTCACTGATGTTCGACTACGCCAACCTGGACCGTCCGATCGTCATCCACGCCGACGACTGGGAGGCCTACGAGGCCGCCCGCGGCACCTACTTCGACCTGCGGGCCTTCCCGCCGGGCGCGGTCGCCCGCACCGAGGACGAGCTGATCGACATCTTCTGCACCGGCCACTGGCGCGGCTCCCGCTCGGCCCAGCTGCGGGCCGCGTTCCGGGCCAGGTTCTGTCCGCACGACGACGGGCACGCGGCGGAGCGGGTGGTGCGGCGGGTCTTCCTCGACCAGAGCGGCGGCCGGCCGCCGGTGGTGCCGCTGGAGGACCGCCGCCCCGCGCCCGCGCCTGCGGCCGCGGCCCGGCGCGAAACGGCGGGGCTGGTCTAGCGCCCTCGGGCCCCGCGCCGGTCACGGGGAGCGCCTTCCCGCCGGCGGACGGGGGTGCTCGCGCTCCCGCGTGCCCAACCCTCGAACGCGGGGGCGGTCACCTCGGCCCGTCCATCCGGGTGACGGGGCGCGGGCCGTGGCAGTGGGGGCGGTCGCGGTGCTCGCGCGCGCCGCTCCCCGGGCGGCCGGGTCCTCGACCGGCTGACGGCGGGCTGCTGATCGGGTGATGGAGACGGGATGCCGGTGCGGAACAGCACCCCCAAGGAACCGATGACCTGTGCGCACCTCTCCTCCCGCCGGTCCCGCCCGGCTTCCGGCACCCCGGCGCGCGGCCGCCCGCCCCGCCGACGCGCCGCCCCCGGGCCCCGCCTGGCGCGTCACGCCGTACTTCGTGCTGGGCGGGGTGTTCTGGGTGGTGATGTCGGCGGCGGCCTGGCGGGTGCCGTTCTGCTGCGACCTGGGCACGCACGCCGCCGTGGTGGAGCGCCTGAAGGCCGATCTGCTGGCCCCGGCCCACCCGATGGCGGACCTGCCGGGCGCGGGCAGCCCGTACTTCTCGCCGTACTCCGTGGTCCAGGGCCTGTTCGCGCACCTCACCGAGTTGCCGGGCCGGATGGTGGTGCGGCTCTTCGGGCCGCTCAACCTGCTGGTCCTGATCACCGGGCTCGGCCGCTTCACCCGGCTGTTCTCCCCGCGCGCGTGGGCGCCGGTGTTCGCGCTGGTCTTCTCGTCGGTGCTGTGGGGCACCGCGGTGACCTGGTGGAGCGGGTTCCTCGGCCTGCTGTCCATGACCGGCAACCTGTCCTACCCCAGTACCTTCGCCATCGGACTCACCTTCCACATCTGGGCCCTGGCGGGCCGGCTGACGGCACGTTCCTCGCGGACCGCCCGATGGCGGGCGGCCCCGCTGGAGTACGCCGCGCTCGGCGTGCTCACCGGCGTGGTCGTCCTCGTCCACCCGATCACCGCGATCGCCGCGGTGATCGGCACGGCCGGGCTCGCCCTCGCGCGGAAGGGGGCGTGGAACCGCGCGACGGCCGTCCACTGGGCGCTGGCGGGGGCGGGCGCGTTCGCGGTGGCCGTGACCTGGCCGTACTGCGACATCTTCACACTCGTCGGTGACACCGGCATCGATTCCATGCACAGGGCGCTGTACGAAAATCTGACCGGTCGCTACTGGCTGGCGGCCCTGCTCGGCGGCCCCGCCCTGCTGTTGCGCCTGCGCCGCGACCGGCGCGACCCGCTGGCGCTGATGACGCTGCTGTTCGCGCTGGTCGTCCTGTACGGCTGGGCCAGCGGCCACTACACCTACGGCCGGCTGCTCGCCCTCGCCCCGGTGCCCGCGCAGGTCGCGCTCGCCGTCGAAGTGGCCCGGCCGCGCCCCTGGTCGGCGGCCCGCCGCGCCCTGGCCCCGCTCGCGGCGGCCGGGGCGTGCCTCGGGTTCGTCTCGGCCCAGGCGGGGGCGGTGGCGCCGAGCCTGGGCGTACGGAGTGTGGAGCGCCCGCCGCACTGGGCCACGTACGGCTGGGCCGCCCAGCACATCCCGCCCGGGGAGACGGTGCTGGCGGACGGCTACTACGTAGTGCGCTCCCTGCCCGGGTACGGGCCCTTCCTGGTGGCCCCGGTCTGGCCGGACCCGGCGCTCGCGGAGCCCGAACGGCTGCGCCGCAAGGCGGCGGTGGCGCGCTATCTGTCCCCGTCGACGCCGCGCCACGCGCGCGCGGCCATCGCCCGGCGCTACGGAGTGCGCTGGCTGCTGCTCACACCGAAGGAGCGCCTGCCCGAGGAGGCGGTGGTGGTCGCGTTCAGCCCGCGCAGCGGGGAGGTGCTGGCCCGGGTCGCGTACTGAGCGCGGCGCGGCGCCGGGAGGGCGGCCGTCCGGGGGAACCGTCCGGGCGGGGCGGGCGGCCCGCGGCCGGGGGAGGTCTCAGCCCGTCGCCTTCAGCGCCGCCACAGCCGACGTGGCCAGATCGTCCAGATAGCCCTTGGGCAGGTCGCCCCGGACCACCACAAGGCGCCAGTACAGCGGTCCCACGATCAGGTCGAGGGCGCGGTCCGGGTCGGTGCCCCCGGGGAGCTCGCCGCGCTCCACGGCCTCGCGCACGACGACCGCAGCGACGCCCTTCTGCCCGTCGAGCAACGCCTCCTTGATGGCGTCGGCGATCTCCGGGTGCCGGACGGACTCCACCAGCAGGTCCGGGATCACCTGGGAGGCGACCGGGTGGCGCAGGGCGAGCGACGCCACCGCCAGCAGCGCCCGGATGTCCCCGTACAGCGAGCCGGTGTGCGGCACCGGGAGGCCCTGTGCGGCGAAGGCGGACACCAGGTCGAGGACCAGGCTCAGCTTGGACTTCCAGCGGCGGTAGACGGCCGTCTTGCCCACTCCGGCGCGGCGCGCGATGCCCTCGATCGACATCCGGGCGAACCCGACCGCCGCCAGCTCCTCGAACACGGCCTTGCGGATGGCCTCGGTCACGTCCGAGCGCAGCACGGCGGCTCCTGCCGGGGCACGGCGCTGGGGTTCGGCGGGGGCCGGGGCCGGGGCGTCCGAGTGGGTCATGTCCTGAGCATAGCGATACGACGAGACGGTTGCGTTGCGACGTCGGGGCGTCCTACTCTCACCGTGACGACGATACGGTCCCGTCCCGTCGTCACCCCGGGTTCACCGCCCGGCCACGCCCCGGCCACGAAGGCACCCCGGCCGGGAGACACACCCCGGGCCGGACCGCACGCCCCCGCCCGGCCCCACCCGACTTCCCGACTGCCCGACAGCCCGCCCGCGAAGCCACGTCGAAAGCGACCGTTGTGAGCCAGACCGCAGCACCGCCGGCCCCGCCCGCGCCGCCCGTCCCCGCACAGGACCCCCGGCCCGCCGACCCCGACCAGGGCCTGAGCGCCGCCGAACTGGCCGCCAAGTACGGCCTGACGGTCAGCGGCGCCCGGCCCTCGCTCAAGGAGTACGTCCACCAGCTCTGGGAGCGCCGCCACTTCATCTCGGCGTTCGCCACCGCCAAGCTCACCGCGCAGTACAGCGAGGCGAAGCTGGGCCAGATCTGGCAGCTGATGACACCGCTGCTCAACGCGACGGTCTACTACTTCATCTTCGGCGTCCTGATGGGCACCAAGCAGGGCGTCCCGGACTACACCCCGTTCCTGGTGACCGGCGTCTTCATCTGGACCTTCACCGCCAACTCGATCATGTCGGGCACGCGCGCGATCACCGGCAACCTGGGCCTGGTGCGCGCCCTGCACTTCCCGCGCGCGTCCCTGCCCGTCGCGCTGGCGCTCCAGCAGCTCCAGCAGCTGCTGTTCTCCATCGCCGCACTGGCCATGATCCTGGTCGCCGTCGGCGTCTACCCGGGGCTCTCCTGGCTGATCGCCGTGCCGGTGCTGGTTCTCCAGGCCATGTTCAACACCGGCCTCTCGCTCGCCATGGCCCGCGTCGCCAGCAGGACCCCGGACATCTCGCAGCTCATGCCGTTCGTCCTGCGCACCTGGATGTACGTCTCGGGCGTCATGTGGAGCCTGCCGCAGCTGATGACCCGCAGCTCGCTGCCGCACGGCCTGGTGCAGGTGCTCCAGTACAACCCGGCGGCCGTCTACATCGACCTGATGCGCTTCGCGCTCATCCACAGCTTCAGGGCGACCCAGCTCCCGCCGCACGTGTGGGCGGTCGCGGGCGGCTGGGCGCTCCTCGCCCTCGTCGCCGGGTTCCTCTACTTCTGGAAGGCAGAGGAGACGTACGGACGTGGCTGACAGCACTCCCGCCGTGACCGGCACCGCCGCCGCGCTCGGCGCCCCCACCGTGATCGCCGACCAGGTCCACGTCGTCTACCGGGTGAACGGCGGCTCCTCCAAAGGAAGGGGCAGCGCGACCTCCGCGCTCAGCCGGATCGCCTCCCGCAAAGCCACCCCCGGCGTCCGCGAGGTGCACGCCGTCAAGGGCGTCAGCTTCGTCGCCCGCAAGGGTGAGGCGATCGGCCTGATCGGCTCCAACGGCTCGGGAAAGTCCACCCTCCTGAAGGCCGTCGCGGGCCTGCTCCCGACCAGGAGCGGCCGGATCTTCACCCAGGGCCAGCCGTCCCTGCTGGGCGTGAACGCGGCGCTGATGAACGACCTCACCGGCGAACGCAACGTCACCCTCGGCGGTCTCGCCATGGGCATGTCCCGCGAGGAGGTCAGGGACCGCTACGACGACATCGTCGACTTCTCCGGGATCAACGAGAAGGGCGACTTCATCTCGCTCCCGATGCGCACCTACTCCTCCGGCATGGGCGCCCGGCTGCGGTTCTCCATCGCCGCCGCCAAGTCCCACGACGTCCTCCTGATCGACGAGGCGCTGTCCACCGGCGACGCCCGCTTCCAGCGGCGCAGCCGGGAGCGGATCGAGGAGCTGCGCGCCGAGGCGGGCACGGTCTTCCTGGTGAGCCACGGCAACGGCACCATCAAGCAGACCTGCGACCGGGCCCTCTGGCTGGAGTCGGGAGTCCTGCGGATGGACGGCCCGGCCGACGAGGTGGTCGCGGCGTACGAGGAATACACCGGAAAGAAATAATGCACAACCGGAAAAATTAGGGTCACACCGGTACGAATAAATATCCCAAAACGGACTAAACTTCTGGGCGATGACGACCCAGCAGCTGCGTGTCCCCACTCCGTCCACCGCCCCCCGGCCCGGCGCCGCAGACCGCCGCATCCGGTACGCCGTCCTCGCCGCCACCTGGCTCGCCACGCGCGCGTTGATGCTGTTCCTCCTCGTCGACGACTCCATCGGCGTCGGCGGGGTCAGCGGTGAGGTGTACGTGCTGTACCGCCAGTGGTACGGGCAGCTGACCGCCGGTCACTTCCCGTACGGCGACCCCACCTGGCAGTACCCGCCGGGCGCCGGCGTGGTGATCCTCTCCCCCGCGCTGCTGCCGTTCCTCACCTTCTTCCAGGCGTTCGTCGGGCTCACCCTGGCGGCCGACGCGCTGATCGCCGTCGCCCTCGTACGGGCCGGGTCCCGCCCGGCGGGCAGCGCGGCGGGCGTCTGGGCCTGGATCGGCGGCCTGCCGCTGCTGCTCCACCTCCCCTACGGCCGCTACGACGTCCTGGTCACCGCCCCGGCCGTGGCCGCCCTGCTCTGCCTACGGCGCACGCCGCGCCTGAGCGGGGTGCTCGCCGGGGTCGGCGCGCTGGTCAAGGTGTGGCCCGCGCTGGCCCTGATCGGGACCCCGCGCGGTCGCACCACGCGCGCGTCGTGGACGGCGGCGCTCGGCGCGGCAGCCGCGCTGCTCGCCGTCCTCGCCCTCGGCTTCAGCCACACCCTGGACTTCCTGCGCCAGCAGGGCAGCCGGGGCGTGCAGATCGAATCGCTCGGCGGCACCGCCCTCCAGCTCGCACACCTCCTCGCGCACTGGCCGGGCCGCGTCGTCTACCGCTACGGAGCCATGGAGTTCACCGGCCCGTACGTCTCCTCCGTGGCCGGGCTCGCCCTCGCCCTGACCGCGCTCGCCTTCTGCTGGCTGCTGCTGTGGCGGGTCAGGGCGCGCCGCTGGACGGCCGCCACTCCGGCGGACGCGGCCCTGTGCGCGGTGCTGCTCTTCACCGTCACCAGCCGGGTGATCAGCCCCCAGTACCTGGTCTGGCTCCTCGGTCTGGCCGCCGTGTGCCTGACCTCCCGGCAGACCAGCCAGCGGCCCGTCGCGCTCCTGATGCTGCCCGCCGCCGCGTTGAGCGCCCTCGCCTTCCCGACCCTGTACGACCAGGTCATGGCCGGGACCCCGGTCGGCACCTCGCTGATGGTCCTGCGCAACGCGCTGCTGCTGGCCGCCGCGCTGCTCTCGTGCCGCAGGCTGTGGACGGCGACGACTGCGCCCTCCGCTGTCAGTGGGCCGCGATAGTCTCGTTCCCCATCGGCACGAAGGCCTCGGCAGCGCCGCAAGAGGCCCTGGGGGAAGGGGGATCGTGGTGTCCGACACCCGTTTTCCGCCGCTGCGCGCGGACGACCCGCGCCAGATCTCCGGCTATGTCCTGGAGGCCCGCATAGGCGAGGGCGGTATGGGCACCGTCTACCTCACCCGCACCCGGGGCAGCCAGCCGGTGGCGCTGAAACTGATCCGCAGGGAGTACGCGGAGAACGACGAGTTCCGCCGCCGCTTCGCGCGCGAGGTCGAGGCCGCCCAGCGGGTGTACGGGGCGCATGTCGCCCCCGTCCTGGACCACTCGGCGCAGGGCCCCCGCCCCTGGCTCGCCACCCGCTACATCCCGGGCGTCCCGCTGGACGACGCCCTTCAGGCACATGGACCGCTGCCGCCCGAAGCCGTGCTGCACCTGCTCGCCTGCGCGGCCCGCGCACTGGACTGCGTGCACCACGCCGGGGTGATCCACCGCGATGTGAAACCAGGGAACCTGCTGCTCGCCGCCGACGGCCCCTGGCTGCTCGACTTCGGCATAGCCAAGGCCGCCGGGGCGGTCCGGCTCACCACCACCGGACGGCTGGTGGGCACCCCGAAGTACATGTCGCCCGAGCACGCCCTGGGCCGCGAACTCACCCCCGCTGCCGACGTGTTCGCGCTCGGGCTGCTCACCGGCCTCGCCGCCACCGGGCAGCATCCGTACGGACGGGGCAGCGCCCTCGCGGTCGCCGCGCGCATCGCGGGCACCGACCGCGAGCCGCCGGACCTCGCGCCGTACCCCGAACCGCTGCGCGAGGTGCTCCGGCTCTGTCTGGCCGCCCGGCCCGAAGAGCGGCCTAGCGCGGCCGAGTTGGCGGCGTTGTGCCGCCGGCTCTCGGGCCGGGGCCCGCTGGACTTCGCGGGCTGGCTTCCCGCGCCCCATCTGGCCGCGATCGGCGCGACCGAGGCGGCGGCGAGGCTGCGGATGGCGCTGCCGGACGCGCCCACGGTCCCGGCGGTGCCCCCGACCGCACCCCTGACCGTCCGCGACGCCGACGCGGCCGAGTTCATCCGGCGGGTGCGCGGGAGCAGGCGTTCCGGAGCTGAGTAGTACCGGCGGCGGCCGTCCGCGTAGGCTCTGCGCCCGCAGCAGTTGACGGCACGTCGGGTGCCATGACGGGGGAGGAACCATCAGCAGATCCGGCGACACACTCAGGCCACTGGGACCCGAGGACCCGCGCGAGACCGCCGGCTACCAGCTCCTCGCCCGCATCGGCGAAGGCGGCATGGGCACGGTCTACCTCTCGCACACCCGCGGCGGCCAGCCGGTCGCGCTCAAGGTGATCCGCCGGGAGTACGGGCAGGACGCCGACTTCCGGCGCCGCTTCGAGCAGGAGGTGCAGGCCGCCCGCCGGGTGCAGGGCTACCACATCGTTCCGGTGGTGGACCACGACACCAGCGGCGCCCAGCCCTGGCTCGCCACGCAGTACGTGCCGGGCCTCTCCCTGCACGACGCGCTGGCCTCGTTCGGCCCGCTGCCGCTGCCCGCCGTCTTCCAGCTCGTCGGCTGCGCCGCCCAGGCGCTGACCGCCGTCCACGCGGCCGGGGTCATCCACCGCGACCTGAAGCCCAGCAACGTCCTGCTCGGCTCCGGCGGCCCGTACGTGATCGACTTTGGCATCGCGCGCGCCGCCGACGCCACCCAGCTCACCGCGAGCGGCGGCATGATCGGCACGCCGCAGTACATGTCGCCCGAGCACGCGCTGGGCGAGCCGCTCACGTCCGCCACCGACGTGTTCTCGCTCGGTCTGATCGCGGCCGTCGCGGCCACCGGCCGCCACCCGTACGGCGACGGCGGCGCCATCACCGTGGCCGCGCAGATCGCCAACTCCGCCCACCGCCCGCCGGACCTGAGCGGCTACCCGGCGGAGCTGCGCCCGCTCCTGGAGTGCACGCTGACCGCCGATCCGGCGCAGCGCATCACCCCGGCCGACCTCGCCCCGCTCTGCGAGCAGGCGTCGGGGCGCGCCCTGCGCGACTTCAAGGGCTGGCTTCCGGAGGCATTGGCGGCGGAGATCGCCCGCAGCGAGCAGGCCGCCGCGACACCGCCGAAGCCCACCCCGGCCCAGCCCCCGCTGCCGCCCACCACCTCCCCGGCTTCCCCGGCGATGCCCCCGGCCCCGCCGCAGACGGCCCCGCCGACACCGCCTCCGGCCACCCCCGCGCCGCCACCCGCGGCCCCGCAGACGGGTCCGGCGACAGGTCCCCAGACGGCGCAGGGGACCGGCCCGCAGACCGGCCCCGTGCCCGGCTACGGCACGGCGTACGGCGCCCCGTACGACACGGCGTACGGGCAGGGCTACGGCACGGCGCAGCAGCCCTCCGTCCACCCGCAGGGCCAGGCCCACCACCCCCAGGCCCCCGCCCCGGCGTCGACCGCGCCGCAGAAGAAGCCAAGGCGCCGGCTCCGTACCGTCCTGATGGCGGCCACCCTGGTCGTGGCGGTCGGCGCGGGCGCCGCCGCCGCGGTCTGGCTCACCAAGAAGGACGACGACGGTGACCAGGCCAAGGGCGGCGGTTCCTCGTCGTCGCCCGTCGGCAAGAAGAACCCGCCGAAGCAGTCCCCCGTCGCCGCCACGCCCTCGGACGCTCCGAGCGACGACAGTTCGGTCCCGCCCGCCAACGTCACGTACACGGTGGTCTTCCAGGACAAGCCGATCACCGTACGGACCCCGGAATCGCTCGCCACCACGCAGATCGACTTCGATGTGCCGGCCGTGGACCCGACGGGCAAGCTCGCCTACGACAACACCGAGTTCGAGGCGCGCGACGACCGGCTGGACTTCAAGCAGGCGCTCGGCAAGGCGAACGGCACCACGCCCGAGGCGTGCCGCGACGGCGCCCTCCAGAACCCGCTGCCCAACTCCGCCTCGGCGCAGGCGCTCAACGACGACCACCTGATCAAGGCGGGCGACACCATGTGCTCGCTGACCACCAAGGGCAATCTGGCCATGTGGCAGATCACCAAGGTGACGCCGTCCACGGACAAGAACATCCCGACGTTCGAGGGCACGGTCACGCTCTGGAAGGCGACGCGCTGACCTGGGCGAAGCCGCCCGGGGAAGCCGGCAGACGAAGCCGGCGGACGCGAGGGGGCGCCCACCACACGGTGGGCGCCCCCTCGCGCGGCAAAGCGCCTAGCTGTGCGTGCGCAGCAGCGTCCGCATCGTCCGCATCGCGACCGACAGGTTCGCCAGGTCGAAGGCGTCCGAGCCCTGGATCTCCTCCAGGGTGGTGCGGGCGCGGCCGAGGATCGCCGCGTTCTTCTCCTCCCAGGCCTTGAAGCGCTGCTCGGGCGACGCGACGCCGTCACCGGCCGCTAGCACGTCCTGCGTGAGGCCCGCGTGCGCCGCGTACAGGTCCTCGCGGATGGAGGCGCGGGCCATGGACTGCCAGCGGTCGGCCCGCGGCAGCTCGATGATCCGGTCCATCAGCTGGGTGATCCGCAGCCGGTCCGCGAGGTCGTAGTACACCTCGGCGACCGCCAGCGGGTCCTTGCCGGTACGGCCCGAGATCGCCACCACGTCGAGCGAGGGGAACGCGGAGGAGAACCCGGCGACCCGGCGCGCGAGCTCGTCCGGCACCCCGGCCTCGGTCAGCTCGTCCAGGATCGACTGGTACCACTCCAGGTCGGCGCCCTTGAGCAGGTTCGCCAGCTCGCCCCAGACCTTCTCGACGCCCTCGGCGAAGTCCGTGATGGTCTCGGCGATCTGGAGCGGCTGCGGCCGGTTGTTGAGCAGCCAGCGCGTGCCGCGCTCGACGAGCCGGCGCGAGTGGAGCCGGATACGGGTCTGGACGTCGGCGTCGACCTGGTTGTCCAGCGCCTCCACCGCGTCCCACACCGCGCTCAGGCCGAAGATCTCGCGGGCCGCGGTCTGCGCCCGGACGATCTCCTCCAGGGACGCGCCGGTCTCCTCCCGCAGCCGGTGCAGGAAGGTCGAACCGCCGGTGTTCACCGTGTCGTTGACCAGGACCGTGGTGACGATCTCGCGGCGCAGCGCGTGGCCGTCGATGGCCTCGGGGAACTTCTCGCGCAGTTGCTTCGGGAAGTAGGCGTGGAGCAGCTTCTGGAGGTACGGGTCGTCCGGCAGGTCCGTGTGGATCAGCTCGTCGGCCACCGTGATCTTGGTGTAGGCGAGCAGCACGGCGAGCTCGGGCTGGCTGAGCCCGCGCCCGTTGTTCAGCAGCTCGCGGATCTGGCGGTCGGTCGGCAGGAACTCCAGCGCCCGGTCCAGGTGGCCGTCGCGCCCGAGGCGGCGCATGAACCGCTGGTGGGCGTGGAGCAGCGACGGCGACTGCGCGACCGCGTTGGCCAGGGCGGTGTTCTGCGCGTAGTTGTTGCGCAGCACCAGGTGGCCGACCTCGTCGGTCATCTGGGCGAGGATCTTGTTGCGCTGCTTGACGGTCATGTCGCCGTCCGTGACCAGACCGTTGAGCAGGATCTTGATGTTCACCTCATGGTCGGAGGTGTCCACGCCCGCGCTGTTGTCGATCGCGTCGGTGTTGACCTTGCCGCCGTTGCGGTCGAACTCGATCCGGCCGAGCTGGGTCAGACCCAGGTTGCCGCCCTCGCCGACGACCTTGACCCGCAGGTCCTCGCCATTGACGCGGATCGCGTCGTTGGCCTTGTCGCCGACGTCCGCGTTGGACTCGGCGGAGGACTTCACGTACGTACCGATGCCGCCGTTCCACAGCAGGTCCACCGGTGCCTTGAGGATCGCCTGCATCAGCTCGGCGGGCGTCAGCTTGGTGACGCCGCCCTCGATGCCCAGAGCCGCGCGCATCTGCGCGTTGACCGGGATCGACTTGGCCGTACGCGGGTGGATGCCGCCGCCGACGGACAGCAGCTCCTTGTTGTAGTCCGCCCAGGAGCTGCGCGGCAGGTCGAAGAGGCGGCGGCGCTCGGCGTAGGAGACGGCCGCGTCCGGGCTGGGGTCGATGAAGATGTGGCGGTGGTCGAAGGCGGCGACCAGGCGGATGTGCTCGGAGAGCAGCATGCCGTTGCCGAACACGTCACCGGACATGTCACCGACGCCGACGACCGTGAAGTCCTCGGTCTGGGTGTCGTGGCCGAGCTCACGGAAGTGCCGCTTGACGGACTCCCAGGCACCGCGCGCGGTGATGCCCATGCCCTTGTGGTCGTATCCGGCGGAGCCGCCGGAGGCGAACGCGTCACCGAGCCAGAAGTCGTAGCTGATCGCCACGTCGTTGGCGATGTCCGAGAAGGTCGCGGTGCCCTTGTCGGCGGCGACCACCAGATAGGTGTCGTCCTCGTCGTGGCGCACCACGTCGGCCGGCGGCACGACCTCGCCCGCCACCAGGTTGTCGGTGATGTCGAGCAGCGCCGAGATGAACGTCTTGTACGAGGCGATGCCCTCGGCCAGCCACGCGTCGCGGTCCACGGACGGGTCCGGGAGCTGCTTGGCGACGAAGCCGCCCTTGGCGCCGACCGGCACGATGACGGTGTTCTTCACCATCTGCGCCTTGACCAGGCCGAGGATCTCCGTACGGAAGTCCTCACGCCGGTCGGACCAGCGCAGACCACCGCGCGCGACCTTGCCGAAGCGCAGGTGGACGCCCTCGACTCGGGGCGAGTACACCCAGATCTCGAACGCCGGCCGGGGTGCCGGCAGGTCCGGGATCGCCTGCGGGTCGAACTTCATCGAGATGTACGCGTGGGGGTTGCCCTCGGCGTTCTTCTGGAAGTAGTTCGTGCGCAGCGTCGCCTTGATGACGGTGAGGAAGGAGCGCAGGATGCGGTCCTCGTCGAGCGAGGCGACCTGGTCGAGCGCCCCGTCCAGCTCTTCGAGCAGCCCGTCGATGAGCTCGGTGCCCGCGCTCTGGCGGCCCGGCGACATCCGCGCCTCGAAGAGCGAGACCAGCAGCCGGGTGGTGTGGACGTTGTCGCGGAGGGTGTCCTCCATGTAGTCCTGGCTGAAGGTCGAACCGGCCTGGCGCAGGTACTTGGCGTAGGCGCGCAGCACCATCGCCTGGCGCCAGTTGAGCCCGGCGCGCAGCACCAGCGAGTTGAAGCCGTCGTTCTCGGCGGCGCCGGTCCAGGTGGCGGCGAAGGCCTCCTGGAAACGCTCGCGGGCGTCGTCCGCGAGGTAGTCGCCGGTGCCGATGATCTTCTTGGGCAGGCGCAGGCCGAAGTCGTAGATCCACGCGTGCGTGCGGTCGGCGCACCGCAGCTCGTAGGGGCGCTCGTCGGTGACCTCCACGCCCAGGCGCTGGAGGACCGGCAGCACCGCCGAGAGCGAGACCTGCTCACCGATGCGGTAGATCTTGAACCGGCGCTCGCCGGGGGCCGCGCCCACCGGCTCGTACAGCGAGAGCGCGAAGTCCTTGCGGCCGTGGGTGAGCTGCTCCAGGTGGACCAGGTCGGCGACGGCCGCGCGCGGCGAGTGGTCCGCCTTGTAGCCCTCGGGGAAGGCGTGGCCGTAGCGGCGCAGCAGCTCGGCGGCGCGCTCCTCGCCGCACTCGGCGTTCAGCGCGTCGGAGAAGCCGTCCGCCCAGGAGCGGGCGGCCTCCACCAGCCGGGCCTCGATGCGCTCGGTGTCGGCGTCGGTGAGGTCGGGGAGCTCGGTGCCCGCGGGCACCCGCACCACGAAGTGGAGCCGGGACAGGATCGACTCGGTGTTCCAGGCGGTGAAGTCGACGCTGATGCCGCCGAGCTCCTCCTTGAGGATGTCGATGAGCCGCAGCCGCACGCCCGTGGTGTAGCGGTCGCGGGGCAGGTAGATCAGCGCCGAGTAGTAGCGCCCGTACTCGTCCTGGCGCAGGTAGAGGCGCAGCCGGCGCCGCTCCTGGAGGTAGAGCACGGAGGTGACGATGGAGCGCAGCTGGTCGGCCGGGGTCTGGAACAGCTCGTCGCGCGGGTAGGTCTCCAGGATCTGGAGCAGGTCGCGGCCGTCGTGGCTGTTGGGCGAGAACCCGGCGCCGCGCAGCACCTCGGCGACCTTGCGGCGCACGACGGGGACGCGGCGGACCGACTCGGTGTACGCGGCCGAGGAGAACAGGCCGAGGAAGCGGCGCTCGCCGACCACGTTGCCCTCGTCGTCGAACTTCTTCACGCCGACGTAGTCGAGGTAGGAGGGGCGGTGCACGGTGGCCCGGCTGTTGGCCTTGGTGAGCACCAGGAGCTTGTGCTCGCGGGCCTTGGCGCGCGCGTCGGCGGGCAGCCGCTCGAAGGACGGGCTGACCGGGTGGCTGTCGTCGCCGCCGTGCTGCGGGTCGGAGCGCAGGATGCCGAGGCCGGTGCCGGGCACGGCCGCCAGCGAGTCGTCCTCGCGCAGCTCGTACTCGCGGTAGCCGAGGAAGGTGAAGTGGTCGTCGGAGAGCCAGCGCAGCAGCTCCCGGGCCTCGTCCACCTCCTCGTCGCGCAGATCGCCCGCCTTGGGCTCCTTGGGGAGCTCGTCGGCGATGCGCAGCGAGGCGTCGCGCATCTTCTCCCAGTCCTCGACGGCCTCCCGGACGTCGGAGAGCACCCGCAGCAGGTCGGCGGTGATCTGCTTGAGGTCGGCGCGGTCGGTCTCACGGTCGATCTCGACGTGGATCCAGGACTCGACGAGCGCGTCGTGCGGCAGACCGCCGGCCTGCGCGGGGGTGTCCAGGACCTCGATGAGCTTGCCCGTCACGTCGCGGCGGACCACCACCTGCGGGTGGATCACGACGTGGATGCCGCGGTTCTGGCGCGAGAGCTCGTTGGTGACCGAGTCCACCAGGAAGGGCATGTCGTCGGTCACGACCTCCACGACCGAGTGGCTGCACGTCCAGCCGTTCTCCTCGACCGTCGGGGTGTGCACCCGCACGCTCGCCGTGCCCTGGGGGCGGTTTTCAGCCAACCTGTAGTGCGACAGGGCTGCGCCGAAGACGTCGACCGGGTCGCGGTCGGCCAGGTCCTCGGGAGCGGTGTGCAGGTAGTAGCGCTGGAGGTACCCGAGGACGGCGTCCCGGGCAGGACCTTCCTCCCCTGCGGCCCCGATGGTGGCTTCCCGGTCCTGGGGGGCGCCCCCCAGACCGCCGGGGCCCCCCACCGGGCTGTTCTCAGCTACCCGGGCCGCCCGTGCGAGCAGCTCGGCCTTGGCTTCGTCCAGCTTGGTCTGCATGTCCTCTGGCTCCTGTCGCGCGCCATTGCGTGACGTAGGTAGAAGCGGCGCAACGCCACGACGCGGGGTGTCCGGTCGGAGTCGACGTTATGCCGCGATGAGAGATGCCCGGGTCGTTATTGGCCATTTTCGGCGAAGGGCCCGGGATACGGGAATCAGCGAGGGCCCGGGCACTGTGGCACTCCGGGCGCAGGGCAGGGGCGGCAGTGCCCCTGCGGGATATCGCGCTGATCACGGGTCAAGGCTATCGCCCCGCCCCCCCGAACCGTCATGAGCCGTATGTGTACAAAACCAGGGACCGAAGTTTGACACTCTGGACAGCGACGCGCGCCGTCCTGACGCCCTCTTGGCAAACCGGCCGGACCGGGGCACGTTGGCCCCGTACGCGCGGTACGCCTCGCGGCACCGCGCGCCGCACCCCGCACAGCCCGAGGAACAGCGGGGTGACGCGCCCCGCGCACCCTGTACGAGCCAGGCACGCACGGTCGACTCCGGGAGCACCGATGGCAGCCAAGATCCTGATCGTGACCGGCGACGCGGCGGAGTCGCTGGAGGTCCTCTACCCCTACCAGCGGCTGCGCGAGGAAGGCTACGACGTCCACATCGCCGCCCCCGCCCGCAAGAAGCTGCAGTTCGTCGTCCACGACTTCGAGCCGGGCTTCGACACCTACACCGAGAAGCCGGGCTACACCTGGCCGGCCGACCTGGCCTTCTCGGAAGTCGACCCCGGCCAGTACGCCGCCCTGGTGATCCCGGGCGGCCGGGCGCCGGAGTACCTGCGCAACGACCCCGAGCTGCGCAAGCTCCTCAAGGCCTTCTTCGACACGGACAAGCCGGTCGCCCAGATCTGTCATGGCCCCCTCCTGACGGCGGCGATCGGCGGCCTCAGCGGCCGCCGGGTCACCGCGTACCCCGCCCTCGAACTCGACATGCAGGCCGCCGGGGCCGACTTCCGCGACGCGGAAACCGTCGTCGACGGCACCCTGGTCTCCGCCCGCGCCTGGCCGGACCACTCCACCTGGATGCGGGAGTTCCTCACGGTGCTGCGGGCGAAAGCGCCGGTGACGTAGGCGTCGGGCGCGGACGCGGTCCGGTCGGGCACGGGCCGGCTGGGTCCGGCGCGCCCGGCTGGGTCCGGCGCGGTCGGCTCGTCCGGCGCGGCCCGGCGCGGGCACGCCTGGGCGGCCCCGTAGGGCCCGTGCGAGGCGCCCGGGGGCATCCCGCGCCGGTGGCGGCCCGGCGGACGGTCCCGCCCGCTCGCGTGCGGCAGGAGGGCTCTCAGCCCGCCAGCGCCTCCGCCGTCTCGACCGCGTCCGCCAGCGTGTCCACCACCGGCACGCCCGCCAGCGCGAGGCTGGCACGGCTGTGCGACCCCCCGGTGTACAGCACCGCCCGCGCGCCCACATGGGCCGCCGCCACAGCGTCGTCCACCGCGTCCCCGATCACCACGATGCGGTCCGGGGATATGCCCTCGCCCGCCTCGCTCAGCAGGGTCAGATGCCGCACCATGTGCTCGGCCTTGCTGCCGTGCGAGGGGCCGGTGCGCCCGTCCACCCGCACGAAGTGCTCGGTGATGCCGTGCCGCCGCACGATCGGCACCAGGTGCTCGTGCGGCGCCATCGACAGCAGCGACTGGCTGAGCCCGGCCGCCCGCCGCGCGGCGAGCAGCTCCGCCGCGCCCGCCGTGAGCGCGCAGGCGTCCGCCCGGAGCCAGTAGTGCTTGTGGAACGCGTCGTCCATCACGAGCCACTCCGCCTCGGTCGGCAGCCGCCCCATCAGCCGCTCGTAGAAGCGGGGTATCGGCACGCAGTACAGCTCGCGGTAGCGCTCCAGCGTGATCGGCGCGAGGCCGAGCTCCGCGAAGGCGGCGTTGGTCGCCTCGACGACCGTCGCGATGTCGTCGAGCAGTGTGCCGTTCCAGTCCCAGACCAGATGCGTCGTGCGCTTCCCCATGCGAGAACGGTACCCAGCGCCACTGACAACGGATCCGCCCGCGCCCCGAATGTGGGCGAGAGCGCAGGTCAGCGGGGTGTCAGCCGATGAGGTTGGGAATCTCCTGCACCCCGAACCACAGCAGTTCGTGGTCCTCGGCGCCGTCGACCGTGAACTGGGCGTCGTCGTCGCCCTGGTCCGCCGCGCCCAGCGCGTCGGCCGCCGCGGCGACGTCGGTGACCGCGTCGTCGGCGTCCACGTGCACCGCCGCTGCCTTCGCCAGCGGCACCGCGCCCGCGATCCGCACCTCGCCCAGCGCGCTCGCGTCCAGGCCGCGGTCCGGGTCGGCCGAGGCGGCGCCGTCGGGCACGTCCACGGCGACCACGACGCGGCGCCTGGGGGCCCCCGGGTCCACGGCGAGCAGCCGGAGCGACGCCGCCGCGGCCCGGCTCAGCGCCGCGTACTCCAGCTCCTCGATGTCGTCCGAGACGTACCACTCGCGCAGCCCGGGCGTGACGGCGTAGGCGGTCAGCGGGCCGGGCCCGAGCTCTCCCGCCGCGTGCGCCGTCGCGAGCCCGGGGAGGGTCAGGGGGAGGTACACGCGCATGGCAGGCCGCTCTTTTCTGCTCGGAAGACGCCCTCAGGATACGTGTGGGAGTCCCCCTTCGGGTTGCCCGGACGGCCTCGGCGGCCCGGGGATGCCTGGCGCCGGATGCCCCGGCGCCACCGGCCCCGCACGGCCCCGGATCACCCGGATAGGTGAACCTCCCGGGCCCCGCCACGCCCCTGCCGCCGCCCTTGCGACCGGCGCCGCCACCCCCGTACAAGATCCCCAACAGAAAGCTACTGGCCGGTATCAAAGGGGGCGACGGAGATGAACAGGACCGACAGGACGAGGACGGCCGCGCGAACCGACAGCACCCGGCCCGCGGGCCGCGGCGACCGCGTGGGACCCGGCAGGACCGCCGCCGTCTCCGCCTACGCCCGGCGCCAGCGGCTGCCGCGCTACTGGTTCGCCGAACGTCTGCTCGCCGTCCTCAGCGGCCACCGCCCGGTCCACTGGATGCTGGGCCACACCGTCGGCGAGGCGTACGAGCAGCTGGTGCTCCTGGCCCCGGCCAGCCCGCTGCGGGCCTCGTGCCGGCCGGTGGTGCGCCACTGCGACGAGTACGTGCCCCGGCCGGGCGTCATCGAGGCCTTCGCGCGCATCGGCGCAGGCGACCACGTGCGCGCCATGGCCTTCCGCCTGGAGCAGGGCGCCGACCTGCGCTGGCGGTGCGCGGCAGTAGAAGTGGGGCCGGGCACCCGTACGGTGCCCGGCCCCACCCGGTGACAGCGCGCCTCGCGGGCGCGCGGTGCCCCTACTTCTTGCGGCGACGGCCGCCCGTGCTCTTCTGGGCCTTGCGGCGCTCCGCGCGGGTCATACCGTCGGCCTCGGAACGGGCCGGCTCGTCGCCGTTGTCGAAGTCGCCCTCAACGACACCGCCCTCGCCGTCCACCGTCGGCGCCGAGAAGTGCAGCCGGTCCGGGCGCTGCGGGGCGTCCAGGCCCTTGGCCCGGATCTCCGGACGCGCCCCGGCGGGCTCCTTCTCCAGCGACGGCCGGTCGGACGGCGCCGCGTCCTCGACCGGCACCTCCTCGACCTGCTGCTCGACCTGGACCTCCAGGTTGAACAGGTAGCCGACGGACTCCTCCTTGATGCCGTCCATCATGGCGTTGAACATGTCGAAGCCCTCGCGCTGGTACTCGACCAGCGGGTCCTTCTGCGCCATGGCCCGCAGGCCGATGCCCTCCTGGAGGTAGTCCATCTCGTAGAGGTGCTCGCGCCACTTGCGGTCGAGCACCGAGAGGACCACGCGCCGCTCCAGCTCACGCATGATCTCGGAGCCGAGCTGCTCCTCGCGCGCCGCGTACTGCTCGTGGATGTCGTCCTTGATGGACTCGGCGATGAACTCGGCGGTGATGCCCGCGCGGTCGCCCGCCGCCTCCTCCAGCTCCTCCACGGTGACCTTCACCGGGTAGAGCTGCTTGAAGGCGCCCCACAGCCGGTCCAGGTCCCACTCCTCGGCGAAGCCCTCGACGGTCTCCGCCTGGATGTAGGCGTCGATGGTGTCGTCCATGAAGTGCTGCACCTGCTCGTGCAGGTCCTCGCCCTCCAGGACGCGGCGGCGCTCCCCGTAGATGACCTCGCGCTGGCGGTTGAGCACCTCGTCGTACTTCAGGACGTTCTTGCGCGTCTCGAAGTTCTGCTGCTCGACCTGCGACTGGGCCGACGCGATCGCGCGCGTCACCATCTTGTTCTCGATCGGCACGTCGTCCGGCACGTTGGCCATCGACATCACGCGCTCGACCATCTGGGCCTTGAACAGGCGCATCAGGTCGTCACCGAGCGACAGGTAGAAGCGGGACTCGCCCGGGTCGCCCTGACGGCCGGAGCGGCCGCGCAGCTGATTGTCGATACGGCGCGACTCGTGGCGCTCGGTGCCCAGCACGTACAGACCGCCGAGCTCCTTGACCTCCTCGAACTCCGCCTTGACGGCCTGCTCGGCCTTCTCCAGGGCGGCGGGCAGCGCCTGCGCCCACTCCTCGACGTGCTCCACCGGGTCCAGGCCGCGCTGGCGCAGCTCCGCCTCGGCGAGGTCGTCCGGGTTGCCGCCGAGCTTGATGTCGGTGCCTCGGCCCGCCATGTTCGTGGCGACAGTGACGGCGCCCTTGCGGCCGGCCTGGGCGACGATCGTCGCCTCCCGGTCGTGCTGCTTGGCGTTCAGCACCTCGTGCTGGATGCCGCGCTTGGAGAGCTGCTGCGAGAGGTACTCGGACTTCTCGACCGAGGTGGTGCCGACCAGGATCGGCTGGCCCTTCTCGTGCTTCTCGGCGATGTCGTCGACCACCGCGTCGAACTTGGCGACCTCGGTGCGGTAGATCAGGTCCGACTGGTCCTTGCGGACCATGGGCTTGTTCGTCGGGATCGGCACGACGCCCAGCTTGTAGATCTGATGGAACTCGGCGGCCTCGGTCATCGCCGTACCGGTCATGCCGGAGAGCTTGTCGTAAAGGCGGAAGAAGTTCTGGAGGGTGATCGTGGCGAGGGTCTGGTTCTCGTCCTTGATGTCCACCCCTTCCTTCGCCTCGATCGCCTGGTGCATGCCCTCGTTGTAGCGGCGGCCGGCGAGGATACGGCCGGTGTGCTCGTCGACGATCATGACTTCGCCGTCGATGACGACGTAGTCCTTGTCCTTCTTGAACAGTTCCTTCGCCTTGATGGCGTTGTTCAGATAACCGACGAGCGGGGTGTTCACCGACTCGTAGAGGTTGTCGATGCCCAGCCAGTCCTCGACCTTGGCGACGCCCGGCTCGTGGATGGCGACGGTGCGCTTCTTCTCGTCGACCTCGTAGTCGCCGGTCTCCTCGATGCCCTTGAGCGGGTTGCCCGCCTCGCCCTTGGTGAGGCGGGTGACCAGCTTGGCGAAGTCGCCGTACCACTTGGTGGCCTGGTCGGCCGGGCCGGAGATGATCAGCGGCGTACGCGCCTCGTCGACCAGGATGGAGTCGACCTCGTCGACGATCGCGAAGTTGTGACCGCGCTGGACGAGCTCCTCCTGGGACCACGCCATGTTGTCGCGCAGGTAGTCGAAACCGAACTCGTTGTTCGTTCCGTACGTGATGTCGCAGGCGTACTGCGCGCGGCGCTCGGCGGGCGACATGTTGGCCAGGATGCAGCCGACCTCGAGGCCGAGGAACTTGTGCACCCGGCCCATCATCTCGGAGTCGCGCTCGGCCAGGTAGTCGTTGACCGTGATCAGGTGCACGCCCTTGCCGGAGAGCGCGTTGAGGTAGGCGGGGAGCGTGCCGACGAGGGTCTTGCCCTCACCGGTCTTCATCTCGGCCACATAGCCGAGGTGCAGGGCCGCTCCACCCATCATCTGGACGTCGTAGTGACGCTGGCCGAGGACGCGCTTGGCGGCTTCGCGGACGGTGGCGAAGGCTTCCGGGAGCAGGTCGTCCAGGCTCTCCCCGTTCGCGTACCGCTCCTTGTACTCGTCGGTGAGGGCACGGAGCTCGGCGTCGGAGAGGTTCACGAAGTCCTCTTCGATGGAGTTGACCTGGTCCGCGATGCGGTGCAGCTTGCGCAGGATCTTGCCTTCGCCTGCACGCATGAGCTTTGAAAGGACGGACACGGGGGTTGGTCTCCTTGCCGGTCGGGCCTGGCGCGGTCGAGTACGGTTGATTACTTCTGGGCAACGGCCATCGTATGCGAGGACCCGCCCGCGCCGGGAGGTCTGCCATGACGACAACGGACCGGGCGCCCGGAAGGTGCCGGGAAACACGAAAAGCCCTGGCGTCCGCTCCGGTCCCGCGCGGAGAATCAGCCGATGGACCCAGTCACTCTCACCACCGGACGCCTGCTGCTGCGCCCCGTCGGCCCGCAGGACGCGGACGACACCTACGTGGCCTGTCAGGACCCCGACATCCAGCGATGGACGACCGTCCCCTCCCCCTATCTGCGCGAGCACGCCGAGGCCTTCACCGGCACCTTCGCCCCCAACGGCTGGCGGGACGACTCCGACTACACGTTCGCGGTACGTCTGCGGGTGACCGCGGGGGCGGATGAGGCTCACGGGGGCCGTGGGGCAGCCGAGACGTCAGGGTCTCCGAAGAGTCCCGCTGGGGCCGTGGGGGCTGCGGAGGCGGAGGGCGCGCTGGTGGCGATGGTCGGCCTCATGCGGCGTGGCGAGAACGTCGCCGAGCTGGGGTTCTGGGCGGCCAAGGAGCACCGGGGCCGCGGCTACATGACCGAGGCGGCCCTCGCCGCCGCCCGCTGGGCCTTCGAATCGGCGGGAGTCGAACGCCTGGAGTGGCGGGCGGAGGTCGGCAACACGGCCTCGCGCGCGGTGGCCGAGAAGGCGGGCTTCACCATGGAGGGCACCCTGCGCGCGGGCCTCGTCCACGGCGGCACCCGCCGCGACAGCTGGGTGGGCGGCCTCCTCCCCGGCGACCTGGGCCTGCCCACCACGCGCGCGTACCTGCCCGCGCGGGTGTGAGCCGGGCGGGGATGCCCCGTACGGGAAGGGCGCGTGGGTGTGGGGCGCACGGGCCGGCGTGAGCGGCCCACGGGCGTGAGCGGCGGCTCCCGGGCGTGACGGGCTCGCGGGTGTGAGGGGCTTACGGGAGCGAGGCCCCGGGCGTGTGGGGCTCACGGAAGCGAGGGTCCCGGGCGTGTGGGGCTCCGACCGTGAAGGCCCCGGGGCACTGGCCTCCCCGGTGGATTGTCAGTGCCGGCGTCTATCGTGCGGAGCATGACCAGCCTGCCGCGTCCCGTTGCCCAACTCTCCGCCGACGAGGCCCGTCGCATCGCCCTGCGCGCCCAGGGATTCATGGGCGCGCCCGACCGCAAGGGCGGGGTGCGGGGCGTGCTGCGCCACCTGGGCGCGGTCCAGCTCGACACGATCTCGGTCCTCGCCCGGTCGCACGAGCTGATTCCGTACGCGCGTCTGGGCGCGGTGGGCCGCAAGACGGTGGACACGGCGTACTGGACGGGCTCCCACGCCTTCGAGTACTGGTCGCACGCCGCCTGCATCCTGCCCGTGGAGGAGTGGCCGCACTTCGCGTTCCGCCGCCGCGCCTACCGCACCCGCCCGCAGTGGCACCACGACCTGCCGGACGCGGCGTACCAGCAGGTGATCAAGCAGCTGCGGGCCGAAGGGCCCCTGACCGCGACGGACTTGGGCGGCGCCAAGAACAAGGGCGAGTGGTGGGACTGGTCCGAGTCCAAGGTCGCCGTCGAGCGCGCGCTGATGTACGGCGAGGTGGTCTGCGTCGAACGGCGCGGCTGGAAGCGGGTGTACGACCTCGCCGAGCGCGCCATTCCGGACGTCCACCTGCACGACGAGCTGGACGACGCCGAGTGCCTGCGTCGGCTCGTCGCGCTTGCGGGCCGCTCCCTCGGCGTGGGCACCCGCGCGGACATCGCGGACTACCACCGCCTCAAGGGCGAGCAGGTCGACGCGGTCATCGCCGACTCCGGTCTGGTGCCCATCACCGTCCAGGGCTGGGACAAGGCCGCCTGGGCGGACCCGCAGGCGCTGGCCACCGAGCCGCGCGGACGTCACCGTACGACGCTGCTGTCCCCGTTCGACTCGCTGATCTGGGACCGCGCGCGCACCGAGCGGATCTTCGGCTTCACCCACCGCCTTGAGGCGTACACCCCCAAGCCGAAGCGGGTGTACGGATACTTCGCGATGCCCCTGCTGGTGGGCGGGAGGCTGCTCGGCCGCGTCGACCCCGCCCGCGAGGGCCGCACCCTGGTGGCCAAGCAGGTCTCCCTGGAGACGCCCAAGGCGATCGCCCCGATGGCGCAGGCCCTGCTGGAGGCGGCGCTGTGGGTGGGCTGCGACGCCGTACGGATCGAGCGCGCCGACACACCGGGCCTCGCCCGTGAGCTGACGGCGGCGATAGCGGCGGTCTGAGCCTCCCTGTCCCGGGGAGGCCCCGGCGGGGCGGGCGGGGTGGGGCGGGCTAGCGGATCTCCAGGATCTTCTCGCGCATCGCGTACACCACCGCCTCCATCCGGGAGTGCAGCTGAAGCTTCTCCAGGATGTTGCGGACGTGGTTCTTCACCGTGTTCTCGGAGATGAACAACTCCTTGGCGATGTCCCGGTTGTTCATCCCCGTCGCCACGAGCTTGAGCACTTCGAGCTCACGGTCGGTGAGCCTCGGCGCCGGCACCAGCCGGCGCTCGTCGGTGCGCTGGATCATCGACTTGAACTCGGTGAGCAGCTTCGACGCCATCGACGGACTGATCTGGGACTGGCCGTCCGCGACCGCCCGGATGGCGGTCGCCACCTCGTCGGTGGAGATCTCCTTGAGGAGGTAGCCCGTCGCCCCCGCCTTGATCGCGTCGTAGAGGTCGGCCTCCTCGTCGCTGATCGTCAGCATGATGATCTTCGCGCTGGGAGCGACCTCCTTGATGGAGGTGCAGGCCTCGATCCCTCCGCGCCGCGGCATCCGCACGTCCATCAGCACGATGTCGGGCAGCAGGTCCGCCGCCTTGTCCACGGCCTCCGCCCCGTCGCCCGCCTCGCCGACGACCTGGATGTCCTCCTCGGCGGCCAGCACGATCTCCAGGCCCCGGCGGAACAGCGCGTGGTCGTCGACGACCAGGACCCGGATGGGCTCCTTGCGCGACCCGGCCGCTTCCATGCCGGTGGGAGCACCGTCAGAACCGTCCGGGGCCGACCCGCCGTGCACCGGCCCGAAGCTGTCTGCCATCGTTCCTCCCCCTGAAGGCCATGGCCCGAGTTGGTGTGGCTGCCAACCGCGCTCCGGGGAGAAGCGGTTGGCGTGCGACGCCATGATTTCATGCCCGGCCGACAGAGCGGTGCTCCAGTCGTCGCACAGTGGTGCCCCTGGGGGCGCACAAGGCGCTCCAGGGGCATCACCGCTCTCTGGTACGGCGCGCCGCACGGGTCCGTTCAGCGCGTCGCCCACCTGGTCATCCGCCGAGCGCTCCGCCGGCGCCGCTCGCGTCCTCACCGGCCAGCGGGTCCGTCTCCAGGTGGATCACGCCGTAGTCGTAGGCGTGCCGCCGGTAGACGACGCTGGGGTTCTTCGTCTCGGAATCGACGAAGAGGTAGAAGTCGTGTCCGACCAGTTCCATCTCGTAGAGCGCCTGGTCGAGTGTCATCGGGGCGGCGACATGGTTCTTCTCGCGGACCACCAGCGGTCCTTCGCCCTGTACCTCGACCGATCCCATCCGGGTGACGGGAACGCTCTCCTCCCGCGATCCGCCCACGGGCTCGCCGTTCGCGTTCAACTGGGCCACGCCCGGGACCACGTCGGCCACCTCGGCAGCCGAGAGCCGGCCGTTGCCCCTGCGGGTGTAGCGCTTGTCGTGCTGCTTGCGCAGCCGCGCCTCCAGCTTGCTGTGGGCGAGGTCGAGGGCTGCGTACGGATCGGCCGCCGCCGCCTCCGCGCGGATCACCGGACCACGCGAGTGCAGCGTGATCTCCACTCGGTCGGAACGGTCGGCCTGCCGCGGGTTGTGTTCCTTGGACACCTCGACGTCGAGGCTGATTACCTTGCCGTCGAGCTTCTGGATCTTCTCCAGCTTCAGCTTCTCGGCCACGTGCTTGCGGAACCGCTCGGGTACCTCGGTCTTGCGGCCCTTGACGACGATGTCCACGCAGAACTCCGTTCCCGGATTACTCCGCCTCAACCGCGGAGCATCTCCCTCTTGCACCAGACTCCGGTGGGCACCGGAGTCTCGGACTGGGCGACTTTCACCTCCTCCTCCCCCGTGGGGAAGATCGCCACCCCACCGACTTCAGGGTCAGGGAAGTACCCAGAAGCGAGGCCGTACATTCCGTGAGGCCGGCTGTCGCCATTCCTCACAACCGAACATAGCTCGCTCGGACGGATGTCGGCACCCGCTACCAGCACGTACCTCCGTTCAGGTGTTTCATGCGTCTTATCACCTGCAACGATGCAGGTTCCCCGTCAGTTCCGGTTTATTTCAAAAGATGCGAAGGTCGACGCGACGACCGCGGCAGTCGCCCGTCGGTGCGCGAATCCGGGCCTCGCGTACGCCGGAGAACCACCCGCCGCGCCGCCCGTCCCACCCGCCGCGCACGCCACCGCCCGGGCCGCCTCCACCAGCGAGGCACCCGTGGTCATGAGGTCGTCCACCAGGACCACCCGGCCCCGCTCCAGCAGCCTGTCACCGCCCACCGACACCTCCAGCGCCCCGCTCAGATTCGCCAGCCGCTGCCGGGCGCTCAGCCCCGACTGGTCCGCCACCGCACGCCGCTGACGCAGCACCGCCGCCACGCGCGCGTCCGTTCCCGTACGCCGCAGCTCCCCCGCCGCCGCCAGGGCGATCCGGCGCGCCGCGTCATGCCCGCGCGCCCGCACCGCACGCCGCGCCGACGGCACCGGCACGAGCAGCAGCGGCCCGTCCCGGGGCGCTGCCGCGGCCGCGCGCACCGCGCCCGCGAGCGCCTGCCCGAGGACTCCGGCGAGCCCCAGGGCACCGCGTTCCTTGTGCGCGAGGAGCACCGCCCGTACGGCGTCCTCGTAGACCGCCGCCGCGTACACCACCGGCAGTCCCGCGGGCTCGGGGGCAGGTCGGACCCGCCGCGCCCGCACACCGAGCAGCGCCGCCGCGCACCGCTCGCACAGCGCCGTACGGGGACTGCCGCAGCCGCCGCAGGCAACCGGCAGCACCAGCCCGGAGACCTCCTGCCACCATCCCCGCATGGCATCCACTCTGCCAACAGCGAGGCTGCCCGGCCACCCCTGTGGAAAACCGGCGGGAAGCCCCGGCCGGGCGGTTGAAGGCGCCGGGGCACCGCCCTCATGGGAACGGCGGAGCCGGCGGGGTGAGCCGGCCTGCGCCCGAAGGCGCCGAGGCACCGCCCTCACCGGATCGGCGGGGCGGACGGCAGGGCGGCGGCGGCCGACCGGGCCCATGGGGCCGATCGGCCGACCGAGCATCCGGCTGACAGTCGCGGGGCGGCGCGCCTGTCAGCCGGGTCAGTTCGGTCAGCCGGGTCAGCCGGGGTAGACCGGCGAGGACCCCGCCTTGACCGCCGTCTTCCAGTTGGCGCCCGGCGGCAGCCGGACAATGCCGTCCTCCTTGGAGTGCGCCACGAGCGGCAGCCGCTCGTCGTCCGCGGCGGCGATCTCGGTCACCCGGTTGGCGCCCGGCAGATTGCCCGCGGCCGACAGCGAGCCGTCGGTCTGCATGTACCGCAACTGCTGCTGGAGGCCGCCGGTCTCCTTGCCGACCACGACCAGGCGGCTGCGGCCCGCCCAGGACACCGCCGTCACATCCTCCATCTGCGGTGCGCCGGGGCGCAGTTCCACCACGGAGACCTGGGGGTGCTCAGGGTCGCCGATCCGCTCCACGCGGCCGATCCGCAGCGTCGTGCGCCCGCCCTCGTTCACCAGGAGGGCGATCCGTACGCTGTCCGCCGACATCCGCACCTGTTCGATGTGCGCCCCGTTCAGACCGGCGACATCGACCTCCTGCGGCTGTCCCTGGCCGTGGTCGAGGTGGAGCAGCCGGGGGTGGGCCGGGTCGCGGTCGGCCACCCACAGATCGTCGCGGCCGTCCCAACTGGGCGCCGAGAGTCCGTCCTTCGGATCCTTGCTCTGGCTGGTCACCGGCGTCTTCACCAGCTCGCCGTCGGAGACGATCGGCGCCACGTACAGCGAGCGGCCGTCATTCGTCACACCCGCGGCGCGCCTCTCGCCCCGCTCCACCGCCACCGAACGCAGCCGCTGCTCGCCCCGGCCGAACGGTCCGGGGACCAGCTCGGTGACCACGTCCCCGTCCGCGCTCTCGGCACTGTCGGCGCCGTCCGCGCTGTCGTGCTCCCCGGCACGCATCCGCGCGAGCCGCCCCTGCGTGTCCACGAAGTACTGGCCGGGCTTGGGCGAGACGCGCTCCGGGGCGTACTGCTCGGCCTGGTCGCCGCCGAGCACGCACAGCTGCGAGCCGTTCGCCCGGTCCAGCTCGACCTGGCTGACCCGGGTCGCCGTCAGATCCCGCAGGGTGAACAGCAGTTGGGCCGCCATCTTGCGGCACTGACCACCGCCGACGTTGGACGCCCGCTCACTGAGCGGCACCTTGAGCGCGTTGCGGTCGTCGAACGCGAGCGCCTTGGTGCCGTCCTTCAGCGCCGTACCGCTCGGGAAGCGCGAACCCACCACCGGGCGCAGCCAGTTGGTCGGACCCTCCAGCACGGCCATGACCGTCTGGGTGACCAGGTTCATCTGTGTCTCGGGGTCGTTGCGCTGGCGCACGTACACCGGGTCGGCGACCAACCGGTCCTGACCGGAGGCGAAGTAGTACTTGTTGACGGAGCGGTAGATGCGCTGGAAGTCCGACTGGCCGAGCAGCAGCCCCTCGGGCAGCGTGTCGATGCGCCACTCCTTGCCGCTCGCCGTGTTCTGCCGTACGAGATGGATCGTCTCGTTGTACGCCGACTTGGCCCCGGCCGGTTGGTAGGCGTGCTGCTTGTCCACCACGGCGACCGGTCTGCCGGTCACGGTGAACGTGAAACTGGAGCTGTCGCCCTTGTCGCTGGTCCGGCTCGGCTGCGGGTTCGGCCCGTCGGCCAGCACCGTGGTCGCCTGATCCGGCTTCCACGTCCGCGCGGCCTGCGGCGTCAGATACTTGCGCGCCGTCGCGAACTGCGGGTCGTCACTGGTCATCGCCTCCAGGAACCCGTCGACTATCTCGTCCGCGGCCGCCCCCTCACGCGGCGGCACCGCGTACACCTGCACCTGCGAGTCGGCGCGCTGCGAGGCCTGCACCGCGTGCACGTCCCCGCTGTCGGGCATCGACGCGCACCCCGCCACCAGCACACCGCCGCAGCCCAGCAGCGCGGCCGACCGCAGCCGGCGGCCGCGGCCCCTCCCCCGATCAGCGCCCACGAGACGATTCCTCCTGGTCGGCGGCTGCCGGGGCAGCCGCTCTGTCAGCAGCCTGCGATGGTACGGACTCGCCCTCCCCGCGCGCGTCGGTGACCCGCGGCACCACCCTGGCCCCGCCGCCACCGGGCAGCGCGGTCGGATCGGCGGCCGGCCCGGACGTACGCGGCGGGACCGGCGGCCGGGGCGGCACCGGCAGCGAGGAGCGGGTGGCGGCGGGCTGGACCGGCACACTCGCCAGACGCAGTCCGTTGCCCTGCTCGGGCGCCGCGCCCACCCGGGCCCGCTCCCGCGCGGCCCGTGAATCCTCCGGCTCCAGTGGTATCGGAGATCCGCGCAGCGGCTCGTCGGCCGTACGCGGCAGCGTCAGCCGGAACTGGGAGCCGCCGCCGGGCTCGCCCCAGGCCTGGAGCCAGCCGCCGTGCAGCCGTGCGTCCTCGACCGCGATCGACAGGCCCAGACCGGTGCCCCCGGTCGTCCTGGCGCGGGCCGGGTCGGCCCGCCAGAAGCGGTTGAACACCCGGGTCGCCTCGCCGGGCTTGAGCCCGACTCCGTAGTCGCGCACCGCGATGGCGACCGCGCCCCCGGCCGAGCCCATACGCACCACCACGTCCCGGCCCTCGCCGTGCTCCACGGCGTTGACCACGAGGTTGCGCAGCACCCGCTCGACCCGTCGGGCGTCGGCCTCGGCGATGACCGGCTGCTCGTCCCCGACCACCCGTATCCGGGTCCCCTTGCGCTCGGCGAGCGGCTCGGCTCCCTCGATCACCCGGCGTACGACCTCGCGCAGGTCTATCGGCTCGGCCTCCAGGGCGGCCGCCCCGGCGTCGAACCGGCTGATCTCCAGAAGGTCCGCCAGCAGCGACTCGAACCGGTCGAGCTGTCCGGCCAGCAGCTCCGCCGACCGCGCCGTCACCGGATCGAAGTCGACGCGCGCCTCGTGGATGACGTCCGCCGCCATCCGTACGGTCGTCAGCGGCGTCCGCAGTTCGTGCGAGACGTCCGAGACGAACCGCCGCTGCATCCGCGACAGCTCCTCCAACTGCTGGATCTTGAGCTGGAGGTTCTGCGCCATCTTGTTGAAGGCCTCGCCGAGCCGCGCGATGTCGTCCTCGCCGGTGACCTTCATCCGTTCCTGCAACTTGGCCGCGGAGAGCCGCTCCGCGATCTGCGCCGCCATCCGGACCGGGGTGACGACCTGGCGCACCACCAGCCAGGCGATCGCCCCCAGCAGCACCACCAGGAACAGCCCGGCGGTCGCGAGGGTGCCCTTGACCAGGCTGAGTGTCTTCTCCTCCTGCGCCAGCGGGAAGAGGTAGTACAGCTGGTAGGCCTGGCCGTCGACGTCCTTCAGCTTGGTCCCGATGACCAGGCCCGGCTTCGGTTCCTGACCGTCGAGGTACTTGATCGAGGCGTACGTCTTGTACGCCCCCGTGCCCTGGTCGACGTCGTCCCGCAGGCTCTGCGGGACGCTCGCGGCCGGGTCCACACCGCCCGAGGCGCGCGGGCCGCGGTTGCTGGAGCCCGAGTCCTCGGAGTCGGCGCTCAGCGCGACCACGTAGAACGCGCCCTGGCCGCCGCTGGCGAGCTGGGTCACCAGCTCGCTGCGCCAGGTCACCGAACTGCCGGCCCGTCCGTCGGAGCCGTCGTCCTGCCCGCCCGGCGCCGCCGGGGCGCTGGCCTTGTCCTTGGCCACGGCGAAGCCGCCCGCGGACTGGCTCTCGGACGCCTTCTCCTTGGTGACGAGGAGCCCGTTGCGCACCTGACCGATGACAACGAACCCGAGCAGCAGCACCACACCCAGCGACATCAGCAGGGTGGAGGCGACCACCCGCAGCTGGATGTTGCGCCGCCACAGCCGCACGGCGGGCAGCAACGGACGCCGCACCCAGCGCGCGAACAACCGCAGCACGGGGCTGCCGGGCGTGCCCTCCTGAAGGATCCGCCCGCCCCATGACGTCTTTCGTCCCCCACCAGCAGCCCGCCCCCCACGGACCCCGGGCTTCCCGGGCTTCGGAGCAGCACCGCCGCGGGACATGTCAGCTCGGTCCGGCCTTGTAACCGACACCACGGACGGTCACCACGATCTCCGGACGCTCGGGGTCCTTCTCGACCTTCGAGCGGAGCCGCTGCACATGCACATTCACCAGCCGCGTGTCCGCCGCGTGCCGGTACCCCCACACCTGCTCCAGGAGCACCTCGCGCGTGAACACCTGCCAGGGCTTGCGCGCCAGCGCGACCAGCAGGTCGAACTCCAGCGGGGTCAGGGCGATGGACTGCCCGTCCCGCTTCACGGAGTGACCCGCCACGTCGATCACCAGATCGCCGATCGCCAGCTGCTCCGGCGCCGGCTCCTCCGACCTCCTCAGGCGCGCCCGGATACGGGCGACCAGCTCCTTCGGCTTGAACGGCTTCACGATGTAGTCGTCGGCCCCGGACTCCAGGCCGACCACCACATCCACCGTGTCGCTCTTGGCGGTGAGCATCACGATCGGCACGCCGGACTCGGCCCTGATCAGCCTGCAGACCTCGATGCCGTCCCGTCCGGGCAGCATGAGGTCCAGCAGTACCAGGTCCGGCTTGGCCTCACGGAATGCCGCCAGTGCCTTGTCGCCGTCCGCTACGAACGACGGCTCAAAACCTTCTCCACGCAGCACAATGCCGAGCATCTCGGCCAGCGCGGTGTCGTCGTCGACGACAAGGACGCGTCCCTTCATAAACGTCATCATCCCATTAGCTAATCGTTACCTGGCGTGACCTGGCACACAGCTCTCTCAGACCGCCCCCGGTGACGGGCGAGAGAACACCTTCTTCGGTGACGATCGCCGTCACCAGCTCGGGGGGCGTCACATCGAACGCAGGGTTGTACGCCTGCGTCCCCAGCGGCGCCACGGGCAGCCCCCCACCCGCTCCCCATCCGGCCACAGGAGCCTGTGGTCCGGTGAGCTCCGTCACCTCCTGCCCGGGCCGCTGCTCGACCTCGATCGACGCCCCGTCGGGGGTTTCCAGATCCACCGTCGTGACCGGCGCCACCACGATGAACGGGACGTGGTGGTACTTGGCGAGCACGGCGAGCGGATAACTCCCCACCTTGTTCGCCACCGATCCGTCGGCGGCTATCCGGTCCGCCCCCACCAGAACGGCGTCCACCTCCCCCGCCGCGAACAGCGAACCGGCCGCATTGTCGGTCAGCAGGCTGTACGCCATGCCGCTGCGCGCCGCTTCGTACGCGGTCAGTCTGGACCCTTGGAGCAGCGGCCGCGTCTCGTCGACCCACAGCCGCCGCAGCCGCCCCGCCCGGTGCGCGGCCAGCGCGACCGCGAACGCGGTGCCCTCGCCACCCGAGACCAGCCGCCCGGTGTTGCAGTGCGTGAGCACCCGGTGGCTGCCGCCGGGCAGCAGCTCGTCGAGCAGAGCCAGACCGTGGGCAGCCATCCTGACACTCGCCTCCGCGTCCGCCCGATGCAGGGCCCTCGCGGCCGCCAGCGCCGCCGCCCCCGCCTCCCGTGGAGCGGCGCCCTTGTCCAGCGCCGCCTGATACGCCCCGAGCGCCAGGCGCACCCCGTACCCGAGGTTCACCGCGGTGGGCCGCGCCGCCGCCAGCAGAGCCGCGGCCTCCTGGACGTCGTAGCCGCGCACCCCCGCCAGCGCGACCCCGTACGCCCCCGCGATACCCAGCAGCGGCGCCCCACGGACGGCCAGCGTCTGGATGGCCCGCACCAGCCCCGGCACATCCGTGCAGACCAGCTCCACCTCCTCGGCCGGCAGCCGGGTCTGGTCGAGGAGCACCAGCACCGGCCCCTCCGGCGGCTCGTCCCAGCGCAGCTGTTCCAGTCCCGACGGCTCGGAGCCCACGGTGGATCGCACCTCGTGATCAGCCATCCGCCCAGTCTGCCCGGTGAGCCGCCGACAAATGAAGGTGCCAACGAGATACGGGGGCCGGTCCACGGCCCGGAACCGCATGGCACGATGGCTGCCGACCCCAACGTGCCGGCTCGCCGAGCTGGTCCCACGACCAATCCACGAGGTGGACGACCGTGAACGACTCTCCGGGCTGGGCTTCGCCCGGATCGGCCCCCTCCGACGGCGAGGACGCCGGTGCGCCCGGGCAGCCCGAGCCCTCCGACCGGGCCCGCACGTCCTCGCAGTGGTCCCGTAACCAGCCTCCGGCGGGCCAGTGGTCGCCTCCGGCCGCCACCCCGGGCCCGGGCACGCCCCCGCCCCCGCCGGGCCGTCCTGGGCCCCAGCAGGGCGGCTGGGGCCCGCCTCCGCCTCCCGGCGGGCACGGGAACTCCGGCTGGGGGCCCGCGCCGGCCGCCAAGCCCGGTGTCATCCCGCTCCGCCCGCTCGGGGTCGGCGAGATCCTCGACGGCGCGGTGTCGACGATGCGCGCCCACTGGCGCACCGTCCTCGGGCTGACCCTCACGGTCGCCGTGATCACGCAGACCGCGGAGATCCTCGTCCAGCGCTACCTCCTGCCGGACCCGCCGGAGATCGACGCGAACGCCACCGGCGCCGCGGCCGTCGACCAGGCCATGGACCTCCTGCGGTCGAGCATGCTCAGCCTGCTGCCCGTCGGAGCCCTGGCCCTGGTCGGCATGCTCTTCGTCACAGCGGTCCTCACCATCGTCATCAGCCGCTCCGTGCTGGGCCGGCCGGTGACCCTTCGGGAAGCGTGGGCGGAGGCACAGCCGAGGCTGCTGCCGCTGCTCGGTCTGCTGGTGCTGCTGCCCCTGATGGCGGGCGGGATCGTGGGCATCGGCGTCCTGCCCGGCGTGCTCATCGGGTCCGATGCCGGTGCGGCCCTGGCCGGCCTCGGCGGGCTGGCCGCCTTCGTCGTCGTGATCTGGCTGCTGGTCCGGTTCAGTCTCGCCGCGCCCGCGCTGATGCTGGAGCGCCAGGGCCTGGTGCCGTCCCTGCGCCGGTCCGCCAAGCTGGTGCGCGGCGCCTGGTGGCGGATCCTCGGCATCACCCTGCTGACGTACCTCCTGACCTCCATCGTCTCGATGATCATCGCGATCCCGTTCACCGTGACCGGCATGATCGTGGACGACGGCTCCGGCAGCCTCTTCTCGGGGGACGTCGCCGACTTCGGCTGGCCGTTCCTGATCATCACGGGAATCGGCTCCGTGATCGGCGCGGCCATCACCTACCCGATCACCGCCGCGGTGTCCGCCCTGCTGTACATCGACCAGCGCATCCGCCGCGAAGCCCTCGACATCGACCTCGCCCGCGCCGCCAAACTGCCGGGCTACGAGACTTCCGGGAGCTGATGCGGTGTCCGCGACGGGGGGCGCGAGCATGGTGCGGCTGCTGGTCCGAGCGGCCGGTGAACCACCGGTGGACACGCCGCGCGTGCCCGCCCGCGAGGCGGCACGGCGCGAACTTTCCAAGCCGATGTACCACGAGAACGACCCGAACCTCCTGGAGCGCGCCCTCAACCGCTTCTGGGACTGGGTCGGCGGCCTGTTCGGCGCCGCCTCGGGCGCGACCCCGGGAGGCGCGCTCGGCCTCGTGGCCATCGCGGTGTTCGCCCTGGCCCTGATCGCCGCCCTCTGGTGGCGTCTGGGTACCCCGCAGCGCGCTGTCTCCACCCTCGGCGCGGTCTTCGACGACCGTCCGCGCAGCGCGGCGGAGCACCGCGCCACGGCCGAGGCCCACGCAGCCGCCGGCCGCTGGACCCAGGCCGTCCAGGAACGGATGCGTGCGGTCGTCCGCTCTCTGGAGGAGCGCGCCCTCCTCGACCCGCGCCCCGGCCGCACCGCCGACGAGGCCGCCGCCGAGGCGGGCCGTCCGCTGCCCGGCCACGCCGACCGACTCCGCGCCGCCGCGCGCGAGTTCGACGACGTCACATACGGAGGCCGTACGGCGAACCGGGCCGCGTACGACCGTCTGCGCGACCTCGACGACGATCTGGACCGTACGAAGCCGGATCTCAGCGCCCTCGCCCACCACCCCGTGGCGGAGGCGGCTGCCCGAGGAGCGGCCGAATGACCGGCACGCAGACCCCCGCCACCCCGCCCTCGCCCCCTTCCACGTCCACCGACGCCAAGGCCCGTCAGCTCTGGACGCGGAGCCGCGGGGTGCTGCTCGCCGCCGTGCTCCTCCTGGTCGGGGGGATCGCCCTCGCCGCCACCCGCTCCGGCGACCAGCACGGCCGGCTCGACCCCCGCTCGGCGGACCGCTACGGCAGCCGCGCCGTCGCCGAACTCCTGAAGGACCAGGGTGTCTCCACCCACGTGGCCACCACCCTCGACGAAGCCACCCGGGCTGTGGGAGCGGACACCACACTCCTGGTCACGGCCCCGGATCTGCTCACCACCTCCCAGCAGCACCGACTCCACGACGCCGCCGCCAGGTCGGGCGGCCGAACCGTGCTGCTCGCCCCCGGCGCCCCCTCCCTTCCCGTCCTCGCCCCCGGCGTACGGGAAGAGGACTCTGCCTCGGTCGGCAACCGTGAGCCGGACTGCTCCCTGCCCCTCGCCACCCGCGCCGGAAGCGCCGACACCGGCGGCATCCGCTACGCCTCCGAGAACCGGGCCGACGGCGCCTGCTACCCGGCGGGCGGACTGCCGACCCTGCTTCGCATACAAGCCCCGGCCCACGGCGACACCGTCCTGCTCGGCGCCTCCGACATCTTCTACAACCACCGTCTCGACAAGCAGGGCAACGCCTCGCTCGCCCTCCAGCTCCTTGGTTCCCGCCCCCATCTGGTCTGGTACCTCCCCTCGCTCGGTGATGTCTCGGCCACCGACGGCGGTGACCGCAGCTTCTTCGATCTCGTTCCGTCCGGCTGGCTCTGGGCCACCCTTCAGCTCGCGCTCGCGGCTGCTCTCGCCGCCCTCTGGCGAGCCCGACGCCTCGGCCCCCTGGTGACCGAGCAACTCCCGGTTGCCGTCCGTGCGTCCGAGGCCACCGAGGGCCGGGCCCGCCTCTATCGCAAGACCAACGCCCGCGACCGCGCGTCCGACGCCCTGCGTTCGGCCACACGCACCCGACTTGCCCCCCTCCTGGGCGTGCCCGCCGCCTCGGCGCACGCGCCCGAACTCCTCGTCCCCGCCGTCTCCGCCCGGATCCCCGCGCCCGAACGGGACCTGCACGTCCTGCTCTTCGGCCCGGCCCCGGCTGACGACGCCGCACTGGTCCGCCTCGCGGACGAACTCGACGCCCTCGAAAGAGAGGTACGCACCTCATGAGCGACCGAACCCCGGCGACCGCAGCGAACCCGGACACCGCCCGCGCCTCCCTGGAGGCCCTGCGCGCCGAGATCGCCAAGGCCGTGGTCGGCCAGGACTCCGCCGTGACGGGCCTGGTCGTGGCCCTGCTCTGCCGCGGCCACGTCCTCCTGGAAGGGGTGCCCGGCGTCGCCAAGACACTCCTGGTGCGCTCGCTCGCGGCCTCACTCGAACTCGACACCAAGCGCGTCCAGTTCACCCCCGATCTGATGCCCAGTGATGTCACCGGTTCGCTGATCTACGACGCCCGTACCGCCGAGTTCTCCTTCCAGGCCGGCCCCGTGTTCACCAATCTGCTGCTCGCGGACGAGATCAACCGAACGCCCCCCAAGACCCAGTCCTCCCTCCTCGAAGCCATGGAGGAGCGCCAGGTCACGGTCGACGGCACGCCGCGCCCGCTTCCCGAGCCGTTCCTGGTCGCCGCGACGCAGAACCCCGTCGAGTACGAGGGCACGTATCCCCTGCCGGAAGCCCAGCTGGACCGCTTCCTGCTGAAGCTGACGGTGCCCCTGCCCTCCCGGGCGGATGAGATCAATGTCCTGGCCCGTCACGCCGAGGGCTTCGATCCTCGTGATCTCCAGGCAGCAGGAGTCCGCCCCGTCGCGGGAGCCGCCGATCTCGAAGCGGCCCGCGCCGCCGTCGCCAAGACCTCGGTCTCGGCGGAGATCACCGGCTATGTCGTCGATATCTGTCGTGCCACGCGTGAATCCCCCTCACTCAGCCTCGGTGTCTCTCCCCGAGGTGCCACCGCCCTGCTCTCCACCGCCCGCGCCTGGGCCTGGCTCACGGGCCGGGACTACGTCATCCCCGACGACGTGAAGGCCCTGGCCCTCCCCACACTTCGCCACCGCGTCCAGCTGCGGCCCGAGGCGGAGATGGAGGGCGTCACCGCCGACTCCGTCATCACCTCGGTCCTCACCCACGTCCCCGTCCCCCGCTGAGACGGCGGCCGTGGCTCTCACCGGACGCGCTGCGCTGCTCGCTGCTCTCGGATCGGTCCCCGTAGGCGTATGGGCCCCGAGCTGGGCGGGAATGCTCGCGGTCAACGCCCCCCTCACACTCGCAATGATGTGCGACTACGTCCTCGCCGCGCCAGTGCGAAAGCTTCAATTCACCCGAAACGGTGATACATCAGTTCGACTGGGTGACGCGGCTGAAGTCGTCCTCACCGTCACCAACCCGTCCGCCCGCCCGCTGCGGGCCCAGCTCCGCGACGCCTGGCCGCCCAGCAGCTGGCCTTCCCCCGCCGAACAGGACGCCTCCCGCCACACCGTGACAGTCCCGGCCGGAGAACGCCGTCGGCTCACCACAACCTTGCGCCCGACCCGCCGCGGCGACCGCCGCGCCCAGCGGATCACCCTCCGCTCCTACGGGCCCCTGGGCCTCGTCTCCCGGGAAGGCAGCCACCACGTCCCCTGGACCGTGCGCGTCCTGCCGCCGTTCACCAGCCGCAAACACCTGCCGTCGCGGCTCGCGCGGCTGCGGGAACTCGACGGCCGTACCAGCGTGCTGACCCGGGGCGAGGGAACCGAGTTCGACAGTCTGCGCCCGTACGTCCCGGGGGACGACACCCGCTCCATCGACTGGCGTGCCACCGCCCGGCAGAATTCCGTGGCCGTACGCACCTGGCGGCCGGAGCGCGACCGCCACATCCTCATCGTCCTGGATACGGGACGTACGTCGGCCGGTCGCGTCGGAGACATCCCGCGCCTGGACGCCGCCTTGGACGCCTCACTGCTGTTGGCCGCCCTCGCCTCCCGCGCCGGCGACCGCGTCGACCTCCTCGCTTACGACCGCCGCGTGCGAGCCCAGGTACGGGGCCGCTCCGTCGGCGAACTCCTGCCGGCCCTGGTCAACGCCATGGCGCCACTTGAGCCCGAGCTCGTGGAAACGGATGCCCGAGGACTGAGCGCCGCCGCCCTCGCGCACGCCCCTCGACGTTCCTTGATCGTGTTGTTCACCAGCCTGGACGCGGCCCCGGTCGAGGAAGGCCTGCTGCCCGTCCTTCCCCAGCTCACGAAGCGCCAAACAGTCCTGGTAGCGGCGATCGCAGACCCGCGCGTCAAGGCGATGGCGGAGGCCCGCGGCTCTGTGGACGCCGTGTACGAGGCGGCCGCAGCCAGCCGCACTCAGGAGGAGCGCCGCCGCACGGCCGAGCAGTTGAGGCGGCATGGAGTCACCGTCGTGGACGCCACCCCCGATGAACTCGCGCCCGCAGTGGCGGACGCCTACCTGGTCCTGAAGGCCGCAGGTCGGCTCTGAGGGGAATCTGAAGGGGGTTCGAGGGGGGCGTCGGAATGGCCCCCTCGAACCGAATGGGTCCTGAACGCAAAAATGCCTCAACCCCCGGCCCAAAAGGGCACGGGGGTTGAGGCTAAAAATTGTTCGGCGGCGTCCTACTCTCCCACAGGGTCCCCCCTGCAGTACCATCGGCGCTGAAAGGCTTAGCTTCCGGGTTCGGAATGTAACCG